>JAZSBY010000088.1:0-3739 GCA_045602655.1 Candidatus Fimenecus sp.
TTGTGCTTTCAAGCCAAAGGGTATTGACACCCCTTGCACGAACACCATAAACACGCTTGACAATCATTTCATCACAAGGGCAATAAATGGGTTCTTTGCCTGAATTACTGCAACCTTCATCAATGGGGTAGTCTTTAGGACTACCCACCGTATGAGGATAATGTGAAGTTTTTCCGTTATAATTCTGCGTGATACGCATTACTTTGCAGGGATATGTAAGATAATTCTTAGCCATTGTATGCCTCACCTTCTTTTGCTTCAAGCAACCGCATAAACACCGAAGTGTATATCAGAATCTGCTTGTGAATGTTAAATGCAAGTGAAATTGTGAATTCAATAAAATCTTTCATTCTGTTACCTCATTAAGTTCCTGTTCAAGTCGGTTAATTTCGTCACGAATACGCTGTCTTTCAGCTTTTGTTTCTGCATATTCTTCTTCGGTAAGCCAACCTTCGGAATATTTGATTGCTTTGTAGTCGGTCTTTTGAAGGTCATTTTTGAGTGCGAGTATTTTAAGTGAAGCGTGAATTTCCATATTAACCTCCCATTGATGTAGTGTTAACAATATAGGGATATACAACACATTTATCGTCGGAAGAGAGTTTAGCTGCAAAATAATACAGTGCCAGTGTACCTGTTAATACATTTGTTGGTATCATTAGCTGAAACCATATATTAGTTGTGCTCTTCTCCAAACACGCCACCGAACCATAACAAAAAGAAAAACCGAAATCCCCACGAACTGAAATCTGTTTGCCATTTTGTAAAGCTGAGTATATTTCAGCGTGTGTTTTTGAAATACTTGTGACGCTCATAGTTGTTATATCGCAGATTAAATCAACAACAAAATTGCCTTCGCTACTGCCTATACCATCAGGTATCTGTTCAGCAGGGATTTTCCCGTCAACAAGGTCTGCTTTCTTTTCAAGCTCAGTTTTAACCAATCCTGCCGTTACAAGCAAATCAGCGTTCTCATCATCAATTGCCGTTGCTTTTGGAATATATTTGTTGTCAATTTGTTTAACCTCTGCTTCTTTTTTAAGCAGATTAAAATCAGCACCTGCCTGTAAAAACCATAAGCCGGGTGTTAGTTCAACTGTGCCTAACCAAGTGTCAAAAAAGCCTGTCTCAACACATACAAAAACCATTTCATAGGCATCAAGCCAATTATAACAAAAAGAACCATTTTCATATGTTTTAATTGAGCTTTCTGTAATAGTGGATGTTCTGTTACCAATAGTAGCTTTTGCCCCCACTAAGTCTGACACACTCATTATGTTGTCCGAAATCTTATAATAAAAATGTTGTGGATTGTCTCCACTAACTTTCCTTGTTTCATCAGGGGCTGTCCCATCCCATTCATAACTGAAGCCATCGCTCGTGTAAAATGGTCTGTTTTTTATGTAAGTGACCTTTGAAGTGTCATTTTCTTCATAATCAACCTGTTGCTGTACAAGTGTACCGTCTCCACCTACCCCGCCACTTTCAAGAATCTTTTCGTAAAACATTTCTTTTCTTGTAATAGGCTTTTCGGGTATGAAGTCTGTTGAACCTGCAATTGCCGATAAATATTGTTCTTCTCTTGTTATGGGTTCAAGTTCTACAGAGTTCCCTGTTGCTATTGAATCTAAAAGCTGTTCTTGTCTTGTAATAGGTTCCATAAATTATTCCCCCTTTATAATAGCCTTAGCTTCTTCTTTGGTTACACCAATAGCCGTTGAAATGATGTTGATTGCTTGACCTTCGGTTAAACTACCTTCTGACAAAGATTTCATAACGGTCAAAAGCGACTGTGTTTGTGCACCGTTCAAAGTCTTGCCAACAGTTTCTTCTGCCGTGTTTATTGCTTCGGCTGTACTCACAATGTCGCCCCCCCCTCTTCATCAATGGGCTCTGTAACCGTAAATCGTTCAACTTCTTCAGCACCTTTTCTCTGTAAAATACCTTCGATTTCATCTTCGGTCAAGAAGGGAAGTTTTTTCAGTATTGTTTCATCATCAAGATATTCTGAAGCAAGAAGCAACATTTCTGTTTCTTCTTTTCGGTTGACAATCTGTGAGCGTTTGAAAGTTGCTGTGTCTTCAATTCCCGCAACAGTCAAAATACCGTTGATAAACTCGTGTATACACAGTTCAAATTCATCAGCCTTTTCATTCAAAGGCTCGTAAGCGGCTTCAATCTGTGTAGCTGTTACCTGCCCTGCTGCAATCTGCTCTGTGTCAAGTGCCATACTGTCTTTGTAAAGGTCTTTTTCAAGTCTTGACAGATACGCTTCTCTACTCTGATAAGGAACATCAATTGTGTGCGCTTCAGCTTTTACGCCTTCGTCACCGTCAACGGCTGCCGCCTTAACAATCTTCATTCTTTCAATGAATTTTGCAAGGTCGATATCATCCATACCGCCTGCGTTGGTTATAGTCCAATAAATCATTGAAGCATCGTCAAGGTCGTTGGCAAAACCACTCTTAATAAGGTCATAACAGTCAATCTGTTCACGCTTACCGATAAGTTCACTCTGTTTTTCAGGGTTAGCCCACAGAGGAACAATAGGAAATGTGGGATAGTTTCTACCAACATATTCAAGTGTTCCGTCTTCTATGTCTTTTTGGTCGCCTTTGCTGTCAATGATATATGCTCTTTTTTCTTTTAAAACGGATATTTCTTCACCTTTGCGTTTTTCATAATCTGTATATCCATCAATCTCAAAAAGTGTAGCTCTCAACGGTTTTGTATCGTCAATCTGCCAATATCTGATACCTGCCATAAGTGAACCGTTTTCTTCGTCATAAAGAGGAACGAACTCTGTCAACCCGTACATTTCAATGTGGTCTTTGTTGTAAAAGCCAAAAGAAACAGACTGAATAAGTGCCGATTTTGCACCTTTATAAAGAACGCTGTCAACATTCTTGCCGAGCTTATCTTTTGTCTCTTCATTTTCAAAGGTGATACCGTTGCCAAGCAAATAAGCAGCTTCCTGAGTAACAAATCGCTTAAAGAAACCACTTGCACACTTGTGATTGGCTGAATAATTGTCAGGTACAGCTTTTCCTGATAGAGTATAAAGCAACTTCTGATAATTCACAATCGTTGCATTTCTGCCACTTGCATACTGTTCAGCGTCTTTTGCGATTTTATATTGTTCGCTGTTTTGATGTTCTTGAATAGCAGACAACACAAAATTCATTCTGTCTTTTTCAATGTCGCCTACTCCCAAAAGGTCTTGATAGGTTCTAATGTCAATCACTCCATTCTTGAAGGTATATCAACTAAATCCGGTCTTTTCTCCTCCGTCCACGCAAGACCGCATAAATTCCAAATTGCCGATATAAGATGGTCTTCATCATCCCATCCGTCCATATATTTTACAAGGTGACGAAAAGCACTATCAACATAACTGTGTGCAGGAATACCTTTCTCCCAATTTCTGTCACCATATTTTTTTGAGCCGTTTTCGTAATGCTGTGCAAGTCGCATTAAAACACACATTGGCAAGAGGTCAAATCTGCCCTTGCCTTCGTGCATATCTCTTACTGCTCCGCTTTCAAACTGTGTTCTTTCGCCACTGTCTTTTATCATAACTGCCTCCTACATAAAAATCAGTTTATTATTACGGAGATTTTGGCAACGGCATCCAATGTGTAACCTTGAATGTTTTGGTATCTTCAAGCCATCCATTTGTATGCTCAAAACATCCGTCAATTCTCCATTTGCCTAAATTGTGTCTGTATTCTCCGATATG
>JAZSBY010000089.1:0-38387 GCA_045602655.1 Candidatus Fimenecus sp.
AGGACCCTGATGAATGGTGGGCAGCAATGTGTTCAACATCAAAGAAGGTTATTGCTGAAGCAGGTGTTGACCCTAAAGAGATTTACGGTATTTCATTCTGTTCACAGATGCAGGGCTTGGTTCTTGTTGATAAAGACGGAAAGCATGTTCGTCGTGCATTCAGTTATATGGACCAGCGTGCAACAGAAGAACTTAAAAAGGGTATCGCATATGGACCGCAGATTGCAGGTGCAAGTATTTTCAAGCTTCTTCCGTCACTTGCAATTACAGGTGCTGTTGCAGCAAGTGTTAAGGACCCTGTTTGGAAATATAAATGGACAGAGGCACATGAACCTGAAAACTTCAAGAAAGTACATAAGTGGCTTGATGTCAAGGAATATCTTATCTGTCGTATGACAGGCGAATTTGTAATGACAAAGGACTCTGCTTTCGGTGCTTTGCTTTATGATATCAATAAAAAGTGCTGGAGTCCTACAATCTGTAAGCTTTTGGGTGTTAATATGGACCACCTTGCAAAGATTGTTGATTGTACAGAAAAAATCGGTGTTCTTCGTGAAAAACAAGCAGAAGAGCTTGGACTTGTTCCCGGAATCGCTGTTTTTGGCGGTGGCGGTGACGCTACTCTTATTGGTGTTGGTGCAGGTGCAACGGGACTTGGTGACACACATATTTATCAGGGTACATCAGGTTGGGTTTCAACTGTTGTTGATAAGAGTATTGTTGATGCAAGTGCTATGATTGCTGCGGTTGTGGGTGCTGCTGATGGTATTTATAACTACTTTGCAGAGCTTGAAACAGCAGGTAAGTGTGTTGAGTGGGTTAAGGACCATTTGGCACTTGACGAGATTGATGTTTATCTCGACAAGCAACACGATTTCAAGCTTAAAAATGCAGATATGGAGGTTGTTTATACAAACCTCTATGACTATATGATGGCGGTTGTTGATTCAATTCCTGCAGGTAGTGGCGGAGTAATCTTCACACCTTGGCTTCACGGTAACCGTTGTCCTTTTGAAGACCCTAACTCAAGAGGAATGTTCTTCAATATCAGCCTCGATACCGGTAAAACAGAGCTTATCAGAGCTGTTGTTGAAGGTGTTTGCTTCCATCTTCGTTGGTTTATTGAAACACAGGATAAGAAGATTAAAACATCAAACACAATCCGTTTTGTTGGCGGTGGTGCTTTGTCAAAGGTTACAAGTCAGATTCTCGCTGACTGTACAGGCAGAGTAATTGAAACAGTTGCAAGTCCTCAGAATGTCGGTGCTGTGGGTGCTGCCGTGCTTATTGCGGTTAATGCAGGTATCATCCCGAGTGTAGGCGAGGCAAAGAAACTTATTCCTGCTGTAAACACATATATTCCAAACAAGGAAAATAAGGCTGTTTACGACAAGAATTTTGAGGTGTTCAAGAAGCTTTATAAGGCAAACAAAGATAACTTTGAGGCATTGAACGCAGTGAAATAAGAAAAATTATGGGGTGGAAGAATCTGCCCCTATTTTTTTGTTGCAATAAACTTGTAAAGAATGTATAATATAGGCATATATTCTACGGAGGTGCTATTTTGAATAAAAAGAAATCACTCTTTGAAAAATATAAGACTGTAAAAGGCGATGGTGCAGAGGAAGAAAATCAAGAAACAGAAGCACCTGTTATTGAAGAAGAACAAGACGAAAACATCCCTTTGGCAGTTGAAGAAACTGTTTCAGATGAAAAAGATGAAGAAATTTCATTTCTGTCTAATGAGCAGGAAGATGTCGCTAAATCAGCAGAAGAAGACCAGTCAGAGCAGTTTTTTGAATATAAGTTTAAGGACAGCGAAGAAGTTGACGAAATTATAAATGATGTTCTTGAAAAGGAAGAGCCTATTGAGAGTGCGACAATACCTTTGACGGTTGCACCTTTGGTTGCTGAAGAAAAAAACGAAGAAACCAAGGTGGAGGAAATCAAATCTGAAGAAGTCAAGGCTGAAGAGCCAAAACCTGAAGAAAAACCGAAAAAAGAGAAGAAGGTTAAAGCACCTAAAGAGAAAAAGGTTAAAGAGCCAAAACCTCCAAAGGAGAAAAAAGAAAAAGGCGAGTTGGCTGAACCCATAACAAAAAAAGACTATGCTACACTTGTGCTGGCATTAGTGGCAGTCGTTCTTGCTATGGCCTTTGTTCTTGTGAAATATATCCCGAGAAACGACAGCCCTACGGTTGACGGTGAACAGACAACGGTAGCGGAGCAACAACTTGCAAGCATTCAGGTTTCCCGTGAAGGCTCATTGAGAAACTATGTTCAGTCCGATATTCCTGATGTTTTTTACAAATTCTCCTCAGATTACAGTTTGCAATATTACCAATACAGAGATAACCAGATGGTTCCGGTTAAGTCAACGGGAACACTCAATGCGTCAGTTAACTTCGGACCGGCAACATTGCCATTGAAGATAGATTATGTTAAAGTGGGTGATAAGGTTTTTGGTGTCGGATTATTCCGTCCGGACCAGCATCAGAACATCAATCTCTTTAACATTCAGCTTATTATGTTTAAGATTACAAATCTTCCAAAGGGATTCGGCTCAGCTGACGAAGCACTTCTTTTAGGAAAAGTTACCTCTGCAGCAGAACTTGAAAAAGAATATGACGGATGGACGGAAAGCTATACTGTTAATCTTACTTCAGGAAAATGCTCAAGATTTTTAAGTGTTGCAAGCAGAGAAATCGACCCTGCCACCGGTGCGTATGTAGAGGATTTTTGCATATTGACCAAAGAGGGATATAATTCTACAAGCGGAAAAGTTCCATTCATAACAGGCAGAAATTATGACAGAGGAACCGGCAAGGATGATATTTTTATCAAAAACGGAAGCAAGGAAAGCATATATGTAAGCGGAATTGCCAACAAGTTGATGCTTGTTGATGGCGATGCTGTAGTCTATATGAGATATAATAATACAGGCTTCAATGTTTATCGTTTTGCTAACGGTAAAGAGTCTGTGGTTTTCCAGTTTACAGGTTCAACAAACAGATGTCTTTTTGTTGATGAGTATATTCTTGATAAAGAAAAGGGAGTTTTGTATAATTTGAAAACAGGTAAGGAAACCTTGCTTGTGGGATACAAAATGACATCTCCGGAGATTATGAAGGTAAGTCCTGACGGCAAATATCTTGTTGTTATGGGACTTATGGATAATGTTATGGACTATCAGGTGCATATATACGACCTTCAGACAGGAGAGTATGCAAAGTATCTTGAGAACAACTACTCAAACATCAATAATCTTTCCAAGAACCTTTGCTTTATAAACAACAATACAATTATGTATATGTTGGCAGACCCTAACAGGGGTAGGGAATGTGTAATTCTCGATTTATCAAAAGCGTTTGAATAAAATAGTAAGCAGAGTCTGATTTCACTTCAGAACTCTGCTTATTTTTGATATATATTGACTTTTGTTGTCTATTTTTGACTTATTATATTCGCAAATCAGCACAGCATTTGTTAAAAATGTAAAAAATGAAAAAAACTGAAAAAAATACTTGCATTTTTGGTTTTGTTCTGTTAAAATATCTCTTGCGTTCACGAGATAAAGAGTTTCGTGAGTCGGTGTTGATTGCAATGAGGGTCCACCCGTTCCCATCCCGAACACGGTAGTTAAGCTCATTTGCGCCGAAGATACTTGGCTGGAAGCGGCCCGGGAAAATAGGTAATGCCGACATAAAGAAAAAACGTCTGTCCAATAGGATGGGCGTTTTCTTTTTTGAAAAAAGTATGAAATTTCAACTGCGGGTATTGTATAATATCTGCAGTTTTGTTATAATAAAATAGATTATCTATGATTTTATCACTGTATATAAATAGGAGATGTTGAAATGTTATTCGCACAAGATGTCGGTATCGACTTGGGAACAGCCAACACAATAGTTTATCTTAAAGGAAAAGGAATTGTCCTTCGTGAGCCATCAGTTGTGGCAGTTAACGAAAAAGCCGACCCACCATCAGTAGTGGCTGTTGGTAATGAGGCAAAGGAAATGATAGGAAGAACACCGGGGTCAATTTCTGCAGTCAAGCCTTTGAAGGATGGCGTTATTATAAACTCCGAAATAACTTCCGATATGCTTAAGGTGTTTATTAAGAAGGTTTTAAACCGTTCGCCTTTTGCACGAGCAAGAGTTCTTATATGTGTTCCGTCAGGCATTACAGAGGTTGAGAGAAAAGCAGTTCATGACGCAGCAAGGGATGCAGGTGCAAAATATGCTTCGCTTATTCACAAGCCATTGGCTGCAGCAATCGGCGTAGGCTTACCTGTTACTGAGGCTGTGGGAAGTATGATTGTCGATATAGGCGGAGGAACAACGGAAGTAGCAGTTGTTTCTTATCGTGATATTGTTACAGCAAAATCCTGCCGTGTTGCAGGTGATGATTTTGACGAGGCAATTATCGAATACATACGCAAAAAACACAATGTACTCATTGGTGAAAGAACAGCAGAGGAGATTAAAATAAAAATCGGTTCTGCAATGAGTTATGACGGTGAAGGCGCTATGGATGTTCGAGGCAGAGACCTTTTGAATGGTCTTCCGAGGAATGTGGAAATTACATCTGAGGATGTAAGAGAGGCATTGTCAGAGCCTATTGCACAAATTCTTGCAGCAGTTCGCTCAACACTTGAAAAAACACCCCCTGAATTACTTGCGGACATTGTTGATAACGGTATTATGCTTACAGGTGGCGGAGCATTACTCCGAGAGATAGACAAGCTTATTGCAAAGGAAACAAAAATTCCTGTTCATGTAGCCGTTGACCCAATGGATTGTGTTGCAGCAGGTATGGGTGTATGTTTAGAAAAGGGTAACATTTAATTATGAACAATTTCTTTAAAAGTACAACATTTAAGGTTTTGATAACCGTTGCGATAGTTCTTCTTTCTGCATCAATTATGGCAACTCTTACAGCAACATCAACATCTCCGTTGACAAGCGTTGTCAGTGTAATAACATCCCCCTTGCAGAATGTAGCATCATATTTTTCAGCAAAGTTTGATAATATGACCGGTGGATTTATTTCTTCAAAATCCTATCAGGACAGGGTTGCAGAACTTGAGGAACAGGTTGCAGAATATCAAAAACAGCTTGTTGACTACGAAAAAGCAAAAAAACAACTTGCAACATACGAGGAATTTCTTGATGTCCGTGAGAAAAATCCTGATTACAAGTGGGTTCACGCTACAATAATAGGCAGGGACTCTGCAGAACTTTTTGGTTCATTTACCATTGACCAAGGCTCTAAACACGGTGTAAAGGTTAATGATGCAGTTATTTCAGGTGAATATCTTATTGGCGTTATAACAGAGGTCAGCCCGACATCATCCGTGGTTCGTTCGGTTTTTGACCCATCCGTTAACATTGCTGCCTACGAAATCAGAACGGGCGAATTGGGATATGTTTCTGCTGATTATAAGCTTTCTGTTTCGGGAGATTGCAAACTTACAGGGCTTGAGACAGAAACAGCCATTTCCCAAGGCGGTATTGTGTGTACATCAGGAACAGGCGGAATTTTCCCAAAAGACTTGATTATAGGCACTGTGGAAGCTGTTGAAAAAAGTGAAACAGACCTTTCTGCTTACGCGATAATTGAGCCATCTATCAATTCAAAAGAAATTCACGACTGCTTTGTTATTACAGCCTTTGAGAAAGAGTAAGAATTATGACTGTTCAGACAAAAACAAAGACAAAGCGATATTTAGTTTACACATTAGTAATTCTTGTAGCCCATCTGTTACAGAACACTATCAGTATCTTTCCTCCCGTGGCTTCAGTAAAACCAATTTTGCTTATTTCAGTTGCTGTATGCATAGCAATGTTTGAAGGTGAATTAGTGGGTGCTTGTGCAGGGTTTTTAGCAGGTGCCTTGTGGGATACTGTTACTGTGACGGCAGATGGATATAATGCGTTCTATCTTATGGTGGCGTGTGCGGTGTGCGGTGTGCTTTTGAGAATTTTAATGAGAAATAATATCGTTACCTATACGATTATGAATTCGGGAATAACCCTTATTTATGCAATTTCATATGTTCTGTTTTTTATTGCTGCAAGAGGAATAGACGGTGCAGGTATGATGTTCTTAAGATACTATATTCCTATGATTCTGTACTCTTTGGTGTTTACACCCTTGTGGTATATCCTTATCAGAGCAATTTACAGAAAATTCTCTTACGATTATACAGAATACTAATTGATTGTAAAAAGAAAGGAAGGTGAAAAAAGTGAAGAAGGCATATAGCTTTAAAATAAGAGCAACGGCATTTATTACAGTTGTTTTATTTGTTATTTCACTTTTTATTGCCGACCTTTTCAGAATTCAGGTTTTAATGAGGGACGAGTATTCCTCAAAAAATCTTTTCCTTTCATCTGCGAATACAGAAATAGAGGCTTTAAGAGGAGAAATTCTTGATTCCAACGGAAAAGCCTTGGTCTATAATACTCGTTCAAATTCGGTTTTTATAGATGCATCATATTTTCCAAAAGCATCTAAAAAAGAGGAACGAAATGAGATTTTACTTGCCTTGCTAAGGGTTTTCGACGAAAATCAGGTTGAATACAATGCTCTTTCTCCTTTGGAATTTGTTGACGGAAAAATAACATATAAAGAAGATAGCGATAGCTTAAAGACTTTTCTTTTTAAGAAGGACTATCTTAATTTAAACGGTTATGCAACGGCACAAAACTGTTTTGATGCCTTGTGTGATTATTATAAACTTGAAAATATGACAACAGAAGAAGCAATAAAGCTTTCCTCTGTTTATATTGCTATGGTCAAGGCTGATTTTTCTGTTAACAATCCGTTTACCATAGCAGAAAATGTATCCACACAACTTGTTTCATATTTAAAGGAACAAAGCAGATTTTTTAAGGGAATAGATGTTCGTGTGGATACGGGCAGAGCATATACCGACGGAACAATTGCACCACATATTATAGGATATTATGACTCAATCAGTGCAGAGGAATATACAGCAAAAAATGAGGAGTACCAAGAGGCGATTAAGGCTGAAGGTTTAACTGATGAAGAATTAAAAGTTTTAAAACTTCGTTCCTATGGTATGACGGATAAAATTGGTAAGTTCGGTATTGAAAGTGCTTTAGAAGACGAACTTCGTGGTACAAACGGAATTCTTACAACCTCCACAAATTCTGACGGAAGCAAAACTGATACAATTACAACACAGCCTGTTAACGGAAACAATGTTATTTTAACAATTGACGGAGATTTCCAGAAAAAGGTGCAGAATATTTTGTCATCAAAAATTCACAGCACAGTGGAATCGGACAAGGTTGCAACTGCAGGTAGCATTGTTGTAATGGATGTAAATGATTTCTCCGTTCTTGCTTGTGCAACATATCCGTCGTATAATTTGGAAACATATAAAGAGAATATAGTTGAGCTTAATCAAGACAAAACAGCACCACTGTGGAACAGAGCGTTGAGAAGCACCTATGCTCCCGGTTCAACAGTAAAGCCCATTGTGGGTATTGCAGGTCTTGAAGAGGGAATTATAACAACGGAATCAGGAATTAAGTGTAATCTTACTTACACATATTTTGATGATTTGCCTCTTAACTGCGTTGGTCTGCACAACCACGGCGGAAAATATATTAACCTTAATCAGGCAATTACCTATTCCTGCAACACATTTTTTTACGAAGTAGGCAGGATGTTGGGAATTTCAAAGCTTAATCAGTATTTCACAATGTTCGGGTTGGGACAGAAAACAGGTGTTGAACTGACTGAAGCAAAAGGTGTTGTAGCAAGTAAAGAAAACCGTGAGGCAGCAGGTGGAATCTGGTATCCGGGTAATACTGTTCAGGCTGCTATCGGTCAGTCGGATAATCTTTTTACACCAATTCAGCTTTGTGCCTATGTTGCAACCCTGGCAAATGGCGGAACAAAATACAAAGCACATTTTGTGAAGAGTATAAAATCTTTTGATTATTCAGAAACTTATTATGAGGCAGAGCCCGAGGTGATAAGTCAGGTAACTGCGTCACAGGAATCCATTATGGAAGCAAAAAGAGGTATGATGTCCATGGCTAACACTCTTTATGCATTCCAAGCACTTGATTATAGTGTTGCTTCAAAAACAGGTACTGCTCAGGCGAAGAAAAAAGTAGGGGATGTGTATGTTGCATATACTAATGGCTTTATGATTTCCTTTGCACCGGCTGACAATCCCCAGATTGCTGTGGTAATCGCTATTGAAAATGTTTCATCAGGTGGTTTGGGCAACTATGTTGCCGAGGTTTACAAGGCATATTTCGACAAAAATTCAGATGTAACCAACTCGCAACAAAGCGGAATAATTTTGAATTAAAAAAATACTTGATTTTTGAAAAATCTTGTGTTATACTATCAAGGCTATCTCTGTGCACTCGGGTGATTGAGTAATCCCAAAAGGGAGTTCACCTGCTTTCATCTGGGGCATTTGAGCATAAATATTAATTAATGAGGTGAAAATCAATGACACAGGCAGAAAAACAGGCTATTATGGCTGAATATGCTGCTCACGAAGGCGACACAGGTTCTCCTGAGGTTCAAATCGCTGTTCTCACAAAGAGAATTAACGACTTAACTGAGCATCTTAAGGTTAACAAAAAGGACCATCATTCTCGTCGTGGTCTTCTTAAGATGGTTGGTCGCAGAAGAAATCTTCTCGCATACCTTCAGAAGAAGGATATCGAAAGATACCGTGCAATCGTTGCTAAACTTGGTCTTCGTAAGTAATCACAACAAATTAAGGCAGATAAGTTTTGGCTTATCTGCCTTAAAATGCATTTAAAGGTAGTTAATTGCAAGGCAGAAAATCTCCAATTTAGCGGTAAATAGAGTCCTCAAGAAATTGAAGATTGTATTTATTGCTAAACAGATTTATGCCTTGTGAAATATAAAACAAGGAAGGTAAAAAATTATGTTTTTCAAGAATTTTAAAGTATGGGAAACTGAACTCGCAGGCAGAAAATTGACTCTTGAAACAGGTAAAATGGCAGGTCTTGCTAATGCTGCTATTCTTGCTCGTTACGGTGAAACAGAAGTTCTTTGTACAGTAACTGCTTCTGCAAAACCAAGAGAAGGTGTTGATTTCTTCCCTCTTTCAGTTGACTATGAAGAAAAAATGTACTCAGTAGGTCGCATCCCCGGTTCATTCCAGAGAAGGGAAGGCAGAGCAAGTGAAAAAGCTATCCTTACATCACGCTGCATTGACAGACCTATTCGCCCACTTTTCCCGAAAGACCTCAGAAACGACTGTTCAGTTGTTGCAACTGTAATGTCAGTTGACCCTGATTGCTCACCTGAAATCACAGCTATGATTGGTGTTTCAGCAGCAATCGCCATTTCAGATATTCCTTGGGACGGTCCTGTTTCAGGTGTTAATGTTGGTCTTGTTGAGGGCAAAATCGTTATCAACCCAAATCTCGAGGAAAGAGCAAAGTCAGACCTTGTTTTGACAGTTGCTTCTACTGCTGACCTTGTTGCTATGATTGAAGCAGGTGCAAACGAAATCGACGACGACACAATGTTTGATGCTATTATGGCAGGTCACGCTGAAAACCAGAAAATCGTTAAATTCATTCAGGGTATTGTTGATGAAATTGGCAAACCAAAGTTCAGTTATGAATCATCTGACCCGGACCCGGAAATTATGGCAGAAATCGAAGAATTCTGCATTGAAGATGTTAAAAAGGCTCTTGATACAGACGACAAGCTTGTTCGTGACGAAGCTCTTCTTCCAATTTACGAAGCAGTTCACGCAAAGTTTGACGAAAGATTTGAAGGCAACGAAGCAAAACTTGACGAGATTATGTATCTTGTTCAGAAACATGTTGTTCGTGCTTGGCTTAAAGACGAGCACAAGCGTGTAGACGGTCGAGGAATCGATGAAATCCGTCCTCTTAATGCAGAAATTGACCTTATCACTCGTGCTCACGGTTCAGGTATGTTTACTCGTGGTCAGACTCAGGTTCTCTCAATCGCAACACTCGGACCTATGGGTGACGCACAGCTTCTTGATGGTCTTGATGAACAGACAGAAAAGAGATATATCCACCATTACAATTTCCCATCATACTCAGTTGGTGAAACAAAGCCATCTCGTGGACCCGGCAGAAGAGAAATCGGTCACGGTGCTCTTGCAGAAAAGGCTCTTGTTCCGGTTATTCCATCAGTTGATGAATTCCCATATGCTATTCGTGTTGTATCAGAAGTTCTTTCTTCAAACGGTTCAACCTCACAGGGCTCAATCTGTGGTTCAACTCTTGCTCTTATGGCAGCAGGTGTACCAATCAAGGCTCCTGTTGCAGGTATCTCTTGTGGTCTTATCACAGGTGACGAAGGTGTTTACGGCGACTTCATGACAATGGTTGATATTCAGGGTCTTGAAGACTTCTATGGGGATATGGACTTTAAAGTTGCAGGTACAAAGAAAGGTATCACAGCAATTCAGATGGACCTTAAAGTTCACGGTCTTACACCTGAAATCATTAAAGAAGCATTTGCAAAGACACACAAAGCAAGAGAATATATCCTTGACGAGATTATGCTTCCTTGCATTAGTGAGCCAAGAGCAGAGCTTTCAAAATATGCTCCAAAGATGCTTTCAACAAAGATTGACCCTGAAAAAATCGGTGATGTTATCGGTAAGCAGGGCAAGGTTATCCAGAAGATTCAGGCTGACTGCGAAGTTAAGATTGATATTGAAGAAGACGGACGCGTATTCATTTCAGGTATTGATATTGATAACGCAAAACGTGCTCTTTCAATTGTTGAGCTTATCGCAAAAGACCCTGAAATCGGTGCAATCTACAACGGTGTTGTAACTCGTCTTATGAGTTTTGGTGCATTCGTTGAAATCGCTCCAGGTAAAGAGGGACTTGTTCACATCAGTCGTCTTGATGTTAAACGCACAGAAAAGGTTGAAGATGTTGTTAATGTTGGTGATACAGTACTTGTAAAGGTACTTGAAATTGATGACCAAGGCAGACTTAATCTTTCTCGTCGAGATGCCCTTATCGAAGTTAAGGGACTTGTTCCTGAAAACGAAATCGATGAAGAGCCAAAGAAACGCGACAACAACCGTCGTTTCCACAAGAGAAGAAATAATGACTAATTATTAAATAAAACTTTAAGGCTATCGCGATAGTGCGGTAGCCTTGATTTGTGTAAGTAGTTATTCTCACTTTCGGAGAAGATGTGGATTTTGTTGACATAGTTTCTGTAAAATGATATATTTGAAGCATAAGAGTACTAAAATGTAAGGGGCTGAGAGAATTTGTTAGGGAAAACAAAAGATGCAAGTAATACTTCTTTGCCTTTTTGGAGCAACAACTGCCTTAATACCATAAGAATGCTTTCGGCATTTTCGGTTATGTTCTTTCATATGACAACGCATTTGAAGGTGGATATTCCTTTTCTTGTGTCAGTAGTATTCCGACTTTTTCCGGGTGTTCCGATTTTCTTCTTTTTAAGTGGTTTTTTGGTTTGGAATTCCATAGGCAAAAGTAAGAATCTGATTGAATATGCAAAGAAAAGGTTTTGGCGAATTTTTCCTCAGCTCTGGGCTGTAAAACTTGTTGGTATAGTTGCAATTCTTTTGACTTATAAAGAATTGACAAGCTATAAAGAATTAGCTGTTTACGGCATAACATCAGGGGTGCTTTTGCTTCCCGGAAATCCGGACTTCTTAAATGGATTTGGATGTGGTGCGGTTAACGGGTCGTTATGGACGATTTACATAACTCTACAGTTTTATGTAGTAGCTTATTTTATGTACAAGTTGCTTCATAACAAGCGTATGCGTGTGTGGGTGTCGGTGCTTGCGGTTTCATTGATAATAGGATTTGCCTCAAACGGAGTTCAGTATATTGTACCGCCAATTTTGTCCAAACTCTATAATATGTTGCTGTTCAGATATTTCTGGTTATTTGCTCTCGGTGCTTTTATATCGGAAAAAAGGGATATAATGATACCTGCATTGAAGAAATATTGGTTTATATTTACGACCCTTGGATTTTTCTTTTTAAGCTTTCCAAGAATTGATGTGCCATTTGGCAGTTATCCGGTTTTCTTCTGTACTTTTCAGTTGCTTGGCTTGACGGGATTTGCTTACAGTTATCCAAAGTTAAATGTAAAATTTGATTTTTCTTACGGACTCTATCTGTATCATATGATTGTTGTAAATGTAATGATAGAGCTTGGCTTTACAGGAAAAATCAGGTATATGATAATTGCAATATTAGTATCGGTGATTGTTTCTGTTATTTCAGAAAAAACTATTGGTAAATTGCCGATTAAAAAAGATAATAGAAAAATTAAAACACCGGTTTAATCCGGTGTTTTTTATACTTGCCTTTTGATAGCGGTGTGCGGCTATGGAAACTTCTGCTAAATTGTATTTAGTCACCACAAGCACAATTCGGTCGGTAGCTGTCTTTTAAGCAACCTTCTTTAGGTGGGAAGAACTCATCAATCGGGAATTGAATTCTCCTGAAAGCGTCACAAGGATTCTCGTTATCGCAGGCACATTCTCTGCTTGGAATACAGAAATCGTATGCAGGAATGAGCATTTGCACATCTCTTTCAAGTTGTACAATGGTGAAAATTCCAAGTGTAACAGTAACGGCTTTCTTGGGGTCATCGTCGTAACAGTCAAAATCTCCTTCAAAGCATCTGCAGACACAACGAGGAAGTCGTGAAGGTTGACAGCAGGAGTAACAAGAATGACACTCGTTAGCATTGCGAAGTTTTGCATCAAGGCAAATGGGGTCAACAGTCTGGACTTTTGCTTTTGGATTTGTGCTTACCATATCAAGTTGCTCGTCAATATCGTTGCATACAAATTCGGAGGAGAAGACCTTTACATTACCCTCTGAGCCGTAAAGAATGCATTTCTTTGAGAAAGAAGCGAGGCCTTCTACCATACAAGGGGGATTAGTGTGTCCTGTGAAAACATCAAGACAGATTTTGAAATAATAAGTAACATCAACTGAATAATAACCTCTGTTAAAGGGCACTTTTTCAACTTCGATAAAGGCATTAAGTACTTCAGCACCTCGGCAACGGACGTTTGTTGCACGGTCAATAATACATTGTGCAGAATTTGTGAAAAAGACTTTTAAGTCTTCAAGACAATCCTTGTCTGCACAGGAGTCATAAACTCTGTTGGTATCAATGCAGACGGCTTCTTTTATCTTTGTAGGTGTACAGTTTTTATTTTCTGACATAGCATTTCCTCCCATAAATTATCAACTGACAGTACCATATTATGAAAAGAAATGATTATTGTTACACATATAAATATAATAAAACGGTTGTTAAAGCGAAAAATATATGTTAAAATATTATGATTATAGTTTTACGAGGGTAGGATTATGGCAGTTTTAAAAAATGTAAAACGAATTGTTGTTAAGGTTGGCACATCAACTCTTACATACAACACAGGTAAAACAAACATAAGAAGAATGCACAAACTGGTAAGCGTGCTTTCGGATATAGTTAATTCAGGTATTGAGGTTGCTCTTGTAACAAGTGGTGCAATCGGTGTCGGTGTCGGTAAATTAGGACTTAAAGAAAAACCTGCCGATACAGCGGGCAAACAGGCTGCAGCTACAATCGGACAATGCGAATTGATGTTTATGTATGATAAGCTTTTCGGTGAATATGGTCATACAGTAGGGCAGTTGCTTATTACAAAAAGTGACGTTGAAAATGGCGAGAGAAGACAAAATCTTGTTAACACATTTAATAAACTTTTTGATTTTGGTGCAATTCCCGTTATTAACGAAAACGATAGCGTTGCAGTTGAAGAAATTGTCTATGGCGACAACGACTCTCTTTCTGCAATTGTTGCAAAACTTATAAATGCAGATGCACTTATTATTCTCACGGATATTGACGGACTTTATGACTCAAACCCAAATGAAAATGAAGATGCAAAGTTAATTCCTCTTGTAACAGAAATTGACGAGGATTTATATAAAATCGCAGGTGGCAGGGGCTCAACTCTCGGCACAGGCGGAATGGTTACAAAGCTTCATGCGGCAGAAATTACTATGGACGCAGGAATTGACACCATAGTAATGAATGGCGAAAACCCAACAGATATATATAAAGCACTTGACGGAAAACAAGTAGGTACATTCTTTAAAGGTAAGTGATTTTATGCTCACAGAAATCGGTAAACGAGTAAAAAATGCGTCAGTTTCTTTAGCTGTTGCATCAACTGAAGATAAAAACAGAATACTTAAATCCATTGCTTCTGCTCTTCGTGAGAATTGTGACAGGATTTTAGAAGCAAATGCTCTTGACCTAAAAATCGGCAGAGAAAATGGAATGGCAGAATCCCTTTTGGACCGTCTTATGCTTAATACAGAGCGAGTTGAGGGTATGGCACAAGGTGTTGAAGATGTAATTGCACTTCCTGACCCCGTTGGCAGAGTCCTTTGGGAAACCGAAAGACCAAATGGTATGAAAATACAGAGAGTCAGCACCCCTTTAGGTGTAATCGGTATTATTTACGAGGCAAGACCTAATGTTACAAGTGATGCTGCTGCTTTGGCTATAAAATCAGGTAACACAGCAATTCTCCGTGGTGGTAAAGAGGCATTTAACTCAA
Organism: Candidatus Fimenecus sp.; assembly: GCA_045602655.1. GTDB lineage: Bacteria > Bacillota > Clostridia > Oscillospirales > Acutalibacteraceae > Fimenecus. Next base: position 14,651 of record JAZSBY010000089.1, read on the forward strand.
ACTCTGCTATTATGGATGTTATGAGAGATGCTATCAGGAAAGAAGGCTTTAATCCTGATATTGTTGAGTTGGTAAGGGACACTTCAAGGGAAAGTGCAAATGCTCTTATGAAGATGAACGGATATGTTGATATTCTTATTCCTCGTGGTAGTGCAAACCTTATCAACGCTGTTGTGCAGAACTCGACGGTACCTGTAATTGAAACCGGAGCAGGTAACTGCCATGTTTATATTGATGAGTTTGCAGATATCGATATGGCTGTGGAAATTGTCAACAATGCAAAAACAAGAAGAATTTCTGTTTGCAATACGGCAGAAAGCCTTATCATTCATAAAAATATTGCAGAACTTGCTTTGATTGCAATTAAATCAAAGCTTGATGAAAAAAATGTTATTCTCTATGGTGACGATATTGCAAGGGCTATCTGTCCTGACATAGAAAAAGCAACAGAAGAGGACTGGGCAACGGAATATCTTGATTACAAGATGTCTGTTAAGATTGTTTCTTCTATTGACGAGGCAATTGAGCACATAAGAAAATACTCCACTAATCATAGTGAGAGTATTGTTACAGAGAATACAGAAAATGCGGAAAAATTTATGAATTCAGTTGATTCAGCGGCAGTTTATCACAATGTCAGCACCGCATTTACTGATGGTGGTGAATTTGGCTTTGGTGCAGAAATCGGCATTTCAACTCAGAAGCTTCACGCAAGAGGTCCGTTGGGACTTCCTCAACTGAATACATTTAAATATAAGATTTTCGGAAATGGTCAGGTGAGATAAATGGCAGAAAAGGTTAGGAAAAAATCCGATATAAAGAAAAAACTTGCATTTCCGATTGGTCTTATAGTGGTACTGTTAGCATTGACTGGGTTAGTTACAATTATTGTTGCGACAGTTAACCTTATTGATTCTGTGTCAGAAAAATCAAAACATTTTGAGGAGTATGAGGCTTATCTTGTTCCCGTCATTCACATTGACCCTACAACCTTTGATGATGTTACAAAGGCAGATATGAATGAACTTATTGAAATTTCAATATGGTCACTACTCAAAAATGAAAATTCACCGAATAGATTTGAATCAAATGAGAGTGGACTTGCCATTCCAAAATCAGAGGTTGAAAAAGAATTTGTTGAACTTTTTGGTAGCGAGGTAATTCCTACCCATGGAAATATTGAGGGTTATGGTATTGATTTCACATATGATAGTGTTACGGGTATTTATTCTGTTCCTCTTACAGGCGTTACGCCTATTTACACTCCCGATGTGGTGGACGTTCAAACATCCACGGATACAGTTGTTGTAACTGTTGCGTGCCTTTCAGGAGATGCTTGGGAACAGGCAGAGAATGGCGAAATGGTTGCACCTTCACCCGATAAATATCTTAAAGTGACTTTAAGAGAATCAAACGACAATCTTTTTATTGCTGCAATTCAGAACACAAATGCTCCTGAAACAGCAACAAAAAACTAAAATATATTAATCCGTTCAGAAATAGGGCAATTTAAAAGGCGAAAGCCACCCAATTTCTATACAAACGGTAATCTTAATATATACTATGCCGTTTTTACGGACAAGTGACAAAAACTAATCAAAACACAGTAAGCGAGGATTATTTATGCTTCAGTTTGAAGAATTGAAATTGCGACTTATTGCTCACGAGGAAGAACTTTCTAACCTTGCAGAAGCATTAGGACTTGAAAAAATGAAGAGTGAGATTGCAAATCTTGAGGAACAACAGGCTCAGGAAGGATTTTGGGACGATATTCAGAACTCTCAAAAGGTTTTGCAGAGAACAAGCGTGTTGAAAAACAAGGTTTCTGCTTATGAAAAGCTAAAATCGGATTACGAAGATGCACTTGTTATGATTGAACTTGCTGATGAGGAAGAGGACGAAAGTCTGGTTGAAGAATGTACTCAAGGTGTTGACAAGTTCGAAAAAGACCTTGATTCACAAACGCTTTCAACACTCCTTACAGGTGAATATGACTCCAAAAATGCAATTCTCACATTCCACGCAGGTGCAGGTGGTACAGAGGCTCAGGATTGGGCACAGATGCTTTTCAGAATGTATAATCGTTGGGGTGAGCGTCACGGATACAAAGTTTCAACGCTTGACTATCTCGACGGTGATGAAGCAGGACTTAAATCTGCTTGTATCCTTATTGAGGGCGAAAATGCCTATGGTTTTATGAAGAGTGAGGCAGGTATTCACCGTCTTGTTCGTGTTTCTCCGTTTGATGCTTCAGGTAGAAGACACACATCCTTTGCATCTTTGGAGGTCATGCCGGAAATTGATGAGGATACAAATGTTGAAATAAATCCTGACGATATTGAAATGGCTGTTTACCGTGCAAGCGGTGCAGGAGGACAAAAGGTTAACAAAACTTCTTCTGCAGTTCGTCTTACTCATAAGCCAACAGGTATTGTGGTTTCTTGTCAGGTTGAAAGAAGCCAGCACCAGAATCGTGAAGTTGCCATGACAATGCTCAAATCAAAGCTTATTGAGATTAAAGAGCGTGAACATCTTGCCAAAATTGAAGACATTAAAGGCGACCACAAGGAAATTGCATGGGGCAGTCAGATTCGCTCCTATGTATTTATGCCTTACACTCTTGCAAAGGACCACAGAACATCCTTTGAAAACGGTAATATAAATGCTGTTATGGATGGTGACCTTGATGGATTCATCAATGCATATCTCAAAATGCAGTCACAGAAGAATCTTGAAAACAATTAAAAGATAATTTGACAAGAATAGCTATAATGTGATATATTTAATTAACAAAAAAAGAAAAGGTGATGATTTGTTATGCCGTTAGATACATCAAACTTGGGAGGACTTCTTGGTATTGCTTCTGCAGCGATAACAACAATTGTTCTTATTTTGGGTGCAGATTATATAATGTCCTCAATAGGATATATGAAAATAGCATCTCGCAGAGAGATAAAAAACGGATGGCTCATTTGGATTCCCATTGCAAGAAACTGGACAATCGGTGCCGTTGCAGAAAAGTATGATGAAACAAGAGGAATCAAGAGAAATTTTAAAATTTTCCTTGTGATTTTCTCCCTTATAAGATTGGCAATTCTTATTGCAGTAGGTTCATATATAAGTATGTTGTTACCATATTTTATTGAATACGGTCTTGATTTATTTACTTATGACCTTGGTAACCTTGCACTTCTTGTGCCTGTTGGATTAGCTCTTGTAGGTATTCTTATAACAAGTGCAATCTATAAAACATGTTATACTGTTTCTCTTTACAAGGCATTTGAGTCAACTGACACAAAGAATAGTCTTGTGTATGCTATTATCAGTAGTGCAATTCCTTTTGCAGCAGGCTTGCTCATTCTCTTATCAAGAGAAAAAGGTTATAGTGCTGAAGACACAAAGGAAGTTGCAGAAGAAACAGAACCACACATTAACTCAATTGAAGAAATCAATTTTGATAACTGATAAAGAAAAAAATAAAGCCCCAATATGGGGCTTTATTTTTTTGCTTATTTCTTTGCTTTTTTTATATTTTGTGACTCATCACTTGAGTTTACAAGTAAAACGCATAATGACCAGAGGCAAATGCTAAGCATTATGAACATTACAGAGAAGAAGGCTTCTCGTGGACTAATGGCGGTTATTTTACCAATGTACTGTAGTGCAAGGGAGCCAATAACATTATCAATTTTCAAAAGCTCGGTTAAAGAAACAGAACCGTTGATGATGGGTTTTGCAAAGGCTTCATTGAATATCCCGAGAGAAATCAGAGTTGAGATAAAACCTGCTGCAGAAACACCTATAACAGCCTTTATATTTTTTGAAAAAGCAACAATACCAATAACTACAAGGCCAAGCACTAAAGCCAAAGCAAGGAAGCCTCCTGCGATTATTGCAGGTCTGAAATGCTCATAACTCCATATGTTAACGGATGTGTCAGCACCTCCAAAACTAGAGAATATTTCTACATATTCAGGAAGCTTGGCAAGTGAGATTTCCTCATAAGTTACACCTAACTCAGGAGTTTTGTTATCGGTGATTGACCCCCAAAGGTCTGCTATCTGTGTGTGGTCCATCTGAAGGTAAATCATATTTGTAAAGTAGCAAAGAGGGAACATTGCCACGGCTAAAACTATTGTAACCACCTTATACATAATATCAAAGCCTGTAAGCTTTTCCTTCCTTTTCAAGGTGTTTGTCTGTTTTGTTTTGCTCATATTTATCACCTTACTTTCCCCAAGATGAGTTAAGTTGTACTGTTCTGTTAAATACAACATTATCATCTGTTGAGGTAATATCTACACAGAAGTAACCCTGACGCATAAACTGGAATGTATCGCCCGCTTTAAGACCGTCTTTGAGTCCGCCTTCAATAAGGCAATCCTTAAGAATAACGAGCGATTCGGGATTAAGATTTTCTGTGAATGCTCCTGCACTTTCGTCGGAGGGGTTTTCTTTATTGAAAAGTCTGTCATAAAGACGAACTTCTGCTTTGAAACTATCTGTTTCACTTACCCAATGGAGAGTGCCTTTAACCTTTCTGCCGTCAGGTGAGTTACCGCCACGGCTTTCAGGGTCATAAGTACAGTGAACACAGGTCACATTACCGTTTTCGTCTGTGTCGTAGTCAACACATTTAACGAAATATGCACTCTTAAGACGAACCTCGTTACCCGGGAAAAGTCTGAAATACTTTTTAACAGGCTCAACCATAAAGTCTTCCTGCTCAACAAAAAGCGTCTTGCCGAATGTAACCTTACGAGTACCCATTTCAGGATGGTCCGGATGAATTTCAACATCTAAAGTTTCTGTCTGTCCGTCAGGATAGTTATCAATAACAACCTTTAACGGGCGAAGAACTGCCATTGCTCGTGGAGCATTTGCATTGAGTTCATCACGAACGCAAGATTCTAAAAGTCCGTAATCAACTACTGAATATGCCTTTGAAACACCGATTTTCTCGCAGAAGTTACGGATTGCTGCTGCAGGATATCCGCGTCGTCTCATACCACTGAGAGTTGCCATTCTTGGGTCATTCCAACCATCAACAATGCCTTCATTAACAAGTGCCAGACACTTTCTTTTACTTGTAAGACAGTAGTTAAGGTTAAGACGAGCAAACTCAATTTGTCTTGGTGGAGTAGGAATATCAAGTGCCTGTAAGAACCAGTCATAAAGTGGTCTGTGGTTTTCAAATTCAAGTGAGCAAAGTGAGTGCGTAACACCTTCTTTAGCATCTGACAACGGATGGGCAAAGTCATACATTGGGTAAACACACCATTTGTCACCTGTCTGATGGTGTGGCACATGAGCAATTCTGTAAATAACAGGGTCACGCATATTGATATTAGCTGCAGCCATATCAATCTTTGCACGAAGTACTCTTGCACCGTTAGGGAATTCGCCATCAGTCATTCTCTTAAACAAATCAAGGTTTTCCTCGATACTTCTTTCTCTGTATGGGCTGTTTTTGCCGGGTTCTGTAAGAGTACCGCGATATTCTCTGATTTCATCAGCTGAAAGGTCATCAACGAAGGCGAGACCTTTTTCGATGAGTTTTACTGCACACTCGTAGATGTAGTCAAAATAACTTGATGCGAAAAGGCATTTGTTCCACTTGAAACCAAGCCACTCTATGTCTTCTTTAATGGCATCAACATATTCTGTATCTTCTTTTTGTGGGTTTGTGTCATCAAGACGAAGATTACATTCGCCCTTGTATTTTTTACTTGTTGCAAAGTTAATGCAGATTGCCTTTGCGTGACCAATGTGAAGATAACCATTGGGTTCAGGAGGGAAACGGGTCTGCACTTTGTTGTACACACCATTCTCCAAGTCTTCATCAATAAAGTCGTGGATAAAATTTGAAATCTTTGTTACTTCTTCCATAGTTTTTTGCCTCTTTATGCTTTATATGAATTTATTGTGTTATCAATTCTGTTCATTACCTCGTCCACACCAAGAATCTGCATAATGTAATACAAATCAGGAGTGTTTGTACGGGAGGTAATTGCAATACGGATAACTGTTGAAACATCACCCACATGACCTTTAAAAGCATCAGGGTTTTGCTTATACTCTTTAACATTAGGAGTAAATCCGCAAGCAGAGCAAAGTTCTTTAATTTTATTAAACCATTCTTCCTTGCTGTCGTTTGCAGAATAAACTTCCTTATATTTTGTAAGAATTTCTATTGCATCGTCCTTGTTGATATGTTCGGGAAGTGTGCTGTCGGCATCGTAAAGTTCATTGTAAAAATATGAAACATAGTTTTCAACTTCTTCCCAACAAGCAATATCCTTTCTTGGCTTTGGATTGTCCCTGTCAATGTTGAGAATTGCAGTTGCTTTTTCTTTATCATCAACGAAAAGTGCATAAAGCACTTCATTATAATCCATAGCCCAATCAGTAACAAGTTTATAAACTTGCTTTGCAGTCATAACAGAGATAACATTCTTTGATACATCGTTAAATTTAACCATATCAAAAAGTGCGCCTGAAACGCTCATCTTTTTAAGGTTGAACGGGAATTTACTAATGTCTTCTGTCTTGTTTGCTTTTCGCCATTCCTCAAAGTTTGAGTTGAGAATTGTGAGCATATATTCTTTAACTGAAGCTTCCGGGTAACCCTTTTCTATGTAGTATGAAACATTTGCTTCAGGGTCTTTTCTCTTTGAAAGTTTTCTCTTGCCACCATTTTCTTCTTTCATAATCGGTGCAATATGAGCGTATTTAAGGGGTTTGTTACCCAATGCTCTGAAAAGTTCAATATGAACAGGCACGGATGCAATCCATTCGTCACCACGAACAACATGAGTTGTACGCATCAAGTGGTCGTCAACAGCGTGAGCAAAATGGTATGTGGGAATTCCGTCAGCCTTTAAAACAACCACATCGTTCACATTTTCGCTCATTTCGATTTTGCCTTTAATCATATCTTCGAATTTGATTTTTCTTGAAATATCGCCTGTTGAGCGTAGACGAACAGTGAAAGGAACACCTGCGTTGACCTTTTCAATGATTTCTTCGTCAGTAAGGTCACGGCATTTAGCATAAGAGCCATAATACCCTTTGATGTCTTCATTTTCCTGTTTTGCACGGATTTCATCAAGGTCTTCGGGAGTGCAGAAACAAGGGTAGGCCTTGCCTTCTTCCATAAGCTTCTTTGCAAAAACACGATAGATTTCTCTGCGGTGACTTTGTGTGTATGGTCCGTAGTTGCCATATTCGGTATTAAAGCCGGTTACACCCTCATCAGGACCAACACCAAAAGCACGAAGTCCTGTTACAATGCCTGTAACACCGTCTTCTACTTCTCGCTTTTTGTCAGTATCTTCAATACGGAGCATAAACACCCCATTTGTAGTGTCTGCAGTAAGCTTTGATGCAAAACCTGCATAAAGTCCGCCAAAGTGGAGATATCCTGTTGGGCTTGGAGCGAATCTTGTTACTCTTGCACCCTCGGGTAAATCTCTTGCGGGATATAGTTCTTCATAATATTCTGTGGACTTGTCCACATCTGAGAATATAAGTTCAGCAATTTTTTTGCAGTCTGTCATTTGTTAAACCTCTTATTCGGGAAGAATTGCGTTTGTTGTAATGTATTTAACACCGTGTTCAAGCATTGTGTCAAGCAATTCAGGTGTATCAACAGTCCAGCAAGCAGCAGTAAGATTATTGTCGTGAATTTTCTGAATCATATCAAGATTTTTAAGTGCTCTTTTTGCTTCAAACGCAACACCAAATCCGTTTTCAATACATTCAAGAAGTTTTTCATCCTTAATACCGTGTACAAGAAGCCAAAGAGTCATATCGGGCGAAAGACGCTTGAATTCGCGAAGTACCGGTGCGTGGAAAGAGATGATAATAGAATCCTTTTCTATATCGTAGGCACGGATAATGTCGAGAAGACTCTTAACCTTGCTGATTCGCTTGTCCTTAACTTCAATCATAGGTTTGATGTTTGCTTCCTTGCATATTTCAATAAATTCCTCAACAAGGCAAACGCCTGCGTCAGGGTATTTTTCAATATTTGCACCATTTGTGAATTTAACCTTTTTGAGGTCCTCATAAGACCAGTTTTTAACATCGCCCTTTTCTTTAGCCATAGCCTGGAGCATATAATCGTGAATAACTACCCATTTGCCGTCGGTTGTGCAGTGTACATCACATTCAAGGGCATAGTAGTTGTATTTTGCTGCTTCGCGGAAAGCCTCAAGTGTATTTTCAGGCATAATTGATGAAAGACCTCTGTGTGCAGTAAAGTGAACATCTGTCAAATCCTTGTTGGTTGCCTGTACTGATGGAAGAGTATCCTTAGGCTTTTTCTTACCATATCTGATTTGTGTATATGTTGTTCTGAGTGCAACTGCAAGAGCAGCAGGAACTGCAAGACCCACGCCAAGATTTACCCATTTTTTTGTATTCTTTTCCATAATTTGCCCACCTTCGCTGTTCTTTTAAATACAATTATAAACATTATACTATACAAATGTAAAAATGTAAACTGCATATTTACAAAAATTCGGTAGTTTTCTATGGGTTTAAAACATCCTAAACTTGCGTTTTTTTTGTATATGTGATATAATACACGGAGAATGGATTATTATGAGTAATTATGTGATTTTTTGCGAAAGGAGTGACAAACACAATGGATTTTCTTGAAATGATGTATGATGCAATTTACTTTGTGGGAATACAAACATTGAGATACGGGAAAAGGTTTTTTCGTTGGTTGTTGTCATTACTTTTGAAGCCTATAAAGACAATAGGTACCTTAATTTTCACATTTGCAATTGTTATTAACAAGTTTGCATTGAAAACCTTCCGTAAGAGCGTGGAGGATTTTAAAAACCTCATAGCTGATGCTAAAAATGTTTTTTCAGGCATATCAAACAAGAAGCGAGAAAAGAAAAAACTTTCTCATTATATTTCTGTTGCCGTGAAGAAATACCGACATACTTTTGTTTATGCAATGAATTTTGTTGTTCCGGCATTATCCCTGCTTTTACTTCTTAATGTAATTGGATTTTGGGCAGATATAAACTATGCATTAGAAGTAAGTCACAAAGATGAGGTTATAGGATACGTGCAGAGCGAAACTGTTTTCAAAGAGGCGAAAGAACTCGCTTATGACCGTCTTGATGCAAGCTCTGACACGGTTGCCATTGTTGACGAGAACACTAAGGAAAGTCCTATTATCGGGGGCACTGAATATAAAATTGTTCCTGTTAAAAGGAGCCAGATAAATACTGCTGCTGAAATATGTGATAAGCTTATTGCAAAATCCGACAGCAAAATCACAAACGCCTGTGGTGTGTATATTAACGACGAATTTGTCTGTGCTGTTAAAAACGAAACAGATGCCTTAGGTGTTTTTGACTCTATCCTGGCTGAAAACGAAACGGGTGAGTCAAATGCTGTTGTAAGTTTTGTGGAGAATATAGACTATGTCCAGGGTCTTTATCCTGACAATGAAAGCACTATTAAGGATGCATCGTTTTTACAACAGAAGCTCAAAACCAACAAAAAAGATGCAAAATACTATACAGCACAGGAAAACGACACTCTTTCCAAGGTGGCAGAGAAATTCGGCATAACTGTTTCAAGTCTTATGGAATTAAATCCGAGTATTGAAGAAGCATTAGAGGCGGGACAATCAATTCTTGTGCAAAAAGAAGAAAAGTATATACAGGTGCAGACTACAAAAACAGAGCAAAGAGAGGAAGAAATACCTTTCGAAACTATCAGAATCAATTCTGATACCTTGTATGTAGGAGATAACAGGACAGTTGTAAAAGGTCAAAAAGGCTTGGAAAAAGTTACTGAATTAGTAACTTATGTCGGTGGTGAAGTAGTTTCTGCAAAAGAGGTTTCACGAACAATTGTGAAAGAATCTGTAAGCGAAAAAATCCATGTCGGAACAAAAAAGAGTCCTTATGCTTCCGGTGGGGTAGTATCTTTCGGAGGGGAATTCGTGTGGCCCGCAATTGGTGCTTTTGAAATATCCTCTTATTACGGATACCGTGATTTTGGTGACGGATGGCACGATGGAATAGATATTGTTCGTCCGGGTGGAAGCTTGGGCTGTACCATTGTTGCAGCCGGGGAGGGAACGGTGGTTCACGCAGGCTGGAAAAAAACAGCAGGATATGCTGTGCTTATTGACCACGGAAACGGAGTTCAGACACGATATTATCATATGAAGGAAGGCTCAATTGTGGTAAAGGCAGGGCAAAAGGTTTCCCGAGGACAACCCATAGGTAAAATAGGCGCTACAGGCTTTGTAACGGGACCACATCTTCATTTTGAGGTAAGAGTAAACGGTAAATCCGTTAATCCTCTGCCATATTTAAAATAAGGTAGGTAAAAATGGAACAGTTTATAATTGCAGGATTAAAAACTGAATATAATGTTAAGGGCGAACTGCTTAGGTCACGGTCAGAGAAATACCGTGAGGAATTTGATAGTGCAGAAACGCAAATCCGACTGAATCTCAAAGAGGATTTTCTTAAAAGAAAGCAAGAGGAATTACCACATCTTTCAGAGGAAGAACATGAGTATATGTGGACGGCAGAAGCCTTTTACAACGAATTGATTAAGCACAACGGACTTATGCTTCACTCCTCGTGTGTTGAGAAAGATGGCAAAGCATATCTGTTTTCAGCAAGAAGCGGAACAGGAAAATCCACTCACACCCACTTGTGGGTTGACAATTTGTCAGGGACAAGGATTGTAAACGACGATAAACCCGCTTTGGTCTGCGAAGATGGCAAATGGTATGTGTGGGGAACACCGTTTTCAGGAAAAACAGACGAAAATGTCAATGTGAAAATTCCTGTAAGAGGCATCGTTTTTTTACACAGAAGTAAGGAAAATAAGGTTGAAAAAATGCACCCTGCAAGGGCTGTTGCCCTTTTAATTGAGCAGACAATAAACCCTGTAAACAGAGATATGGCTGAAAAGATGCTTGATTTAGCAGACTTGTTGTTGAGAAGTGTGCCCGTGTTCTCATTGGGCTGTAATATGGACCCGGAGGCAGCGTCGGTTGCGTATAATGGTATAGAAAGGTTGATAGAAAATGAAGATTAAAGAAGGCTTTATTTTAAAGGATGTTGCCGGCAGTAAAATTGTTATAGCAACAGGAAACCAAAGACTTAATTTTAGCGGAGTTATCACCTTTAATGAGGTTGGTGCTGAAGTGTTTACAATGCTTGACGGAACAAATTCCGTTGAGGAGATTGTCACAAAGATTTCTAATGATTATAATGCACCCTATGAGGTTGTAAAAGGTGACGTGGAAAAGCTCATTGAAAAAATGAGAAATCATAATCTTATTGAAGAGTAAAAGAGCAGGACGGAAAAATGAAGGATAGGTCAGTTTTCAAGTGGATATATACGAATTGCGGCGGACGTGTTAAAGAAGGTGTGGTGCTTGTTGCACTTAACGCCTGGTCTGCCGTCTGCGTAACCATATTTGCACTTATGTCCCGAAAGGTTATGGATAGTGCTCAGGTAGGGGACAAAGAGGCATTGATAAAATACTCTGTGTATCTTTTCCTATTGATTATTTCTCAGATTATATCACGAGTAGTTGCTTCCTTGGTGGAGGCTGTAAGTCAGGGTAAGGCGGAAATATCTTTAAGGACAAAAGTGTTTTCGCGTATTCTTCAAGGCGAATATGCCGATTATGTTGAAAGACATAGTGGGGATATGATGACACGACTGGTTTCCGATGTTCAGGTAGTCAGCGATAATTATGTTCATATTTTCCCGGCCATGGTTGCATTCGTTGTGAGAATTGTCAGCGGTGCAATTGCACTGTATCAGATTGACAAGGGCTTTGCAAGTGTATTTGTGCTTTGTGGTGTTATCATTGTTATTATAGCAGCACTTTCCAGAAAGCATTTGAAGCGTTTGCATAACCGAGTGCAGGAAAAAGATTCAAAGGTACGCTCCTTTATGCAGGAAATGCTTGAAAATCTTTTTGCCATAAAGGTTTTTGGCATAGAGGACGCAATAATAAATTCATCAGTTAAGCAACAGAGGAAGTTTTATCGTGAAAAGGTAAAGAAAAAAGGTTTTTCAATCATTGCGGGCATTGGTTTTTCCTTGGCTTTCGCAGCAGGATTTTTAGCAGCAGTGGCCTATGGTTCTTATGGTGTGCTTAACGGTACAATGACCTTTGGTGCAGTTGTTGCCATTGTTCAGCTTGTAAACCAGTTGCAGTCACCTATAGTGGGTGTTACGGGAATTCTTCCTTCGTTTTTTGCTATGACAACCTCTGCTCAAAGGCTTATGGAAATCAATCCTATCCAAAATGAGAGAGTTGAGGATATAGAAATCGAGTACGATGATTTCGTAAGAATCAAGGTAAGGGATGCTATTTTCGGATATGGTGATGAGAAAGTAATTTCAGATGCATCGTTTACGGTTAATAAAGGTGAATTTATAGGAATTAAAGGACCTTCCGGCTCAGGAAAATCTACGGTTCTCAAGCTCATTACAGGCTTGTATCCGGTTGATGGGGGCAGAGTTGTTATTGAAACAAAGGATGCAGAATACGACTGTAAACACACGAGAAAACTGTTTTCGTTTGTGCCTCAGGGTAATATGCTTTTCAGCGGAACAATAAGGGAGAATTTAACAATTCTTCGACCACAGGCAACGGAAGATGAGATAAAGGAAGCACTTTCTGTGGCATCTGCAGAGTTTGCCTATAATCTTGATGGTGGCTTAGATTTTGTTCTGGGAGAAGCAGGACTTGGCGTTTCGGAGGGACAAGCACAAAGAATTGCTATTGCAAGAGCAATTCTGGCAGGAAACGGAATACTTCTTATGGATGAGTCCACAAGTGCTCTTGATTCCCAGACAGAGGAAAAAGTAATCAATAATCTTAAGCAAATCAAGGATTTGACAGTGCTGATTATTACACATAGAGAGACGGTTTTGGAAAAATGTGACCGTCTTATCAATGTTGCCAACGGTCATATTGAGGAAAATTAAACTTGCACAAGTTTTTTGTCAAAAAATATTGCAATACAAACAATGTTTTGATATAATTAAATGAACTATAAAAAATACATAATTATAGGAGTAATGATATGGAGTACAATACAAAAAATGCTCAGGTTAATGAAGGCATAGATTTTCAAATCATAGCACAGTATGCCGTTCGTATTCTTCAGAAATGGTGGGCAATTTTGCTTAGTGCAGTTATCTGTGCAAGTATCGGCTTTATTATTGCCAAGGTAACTTATGTTCCTATGTATAGCTGTACAATGGAATTTGCCGTAAGCAACAGAGCTGAAAACACAAACTCAGCAGGACAGACATCATCTGATATTAGTGCAAGTAACATGTTGGCAAAAAACTATCTTCGTCTTACAACATCTCCTGACTTTATGAACACTGTTGCAAGTGAAACTGGTTACAAGGTAAATGGTAAATCACTTACAGGTAAAGATGTTAAGAGAATGGTTAAGTCATCACATATTGAGGACACATCATTTATTGCTGTTGCAATTACATCGTCAAATCCTGATGTTTCTTTTGCGGTTGCAACAAGTTATGTAAATAATTTTGAAAACTTTGCAAAGGAAATTTTGCCAAGCACAACAGCAAAGGTTTCTGAATATCCAGTAAGACCTGATGAGGCAAATGCAAATAATACAACTCTTTTATATTCACTCTTAGGTTTCGTTTTTGGTGCTGCTATTGTAATGCTCGCAATTTGCATTATCATTTTCATTAAGGATACTGTTAAAGTTCCTGATGATATTACAAATAAACTCAGTCAGAAAATCATTGGTTCGGTTGTTCACCTTAAGAAGCCTTCTGAAAATAAGAGCCTTCTTATCACAGACAAAAAGACCGGATTTATGTTCATTGAATCCTTTAAGTTGATACGTACAAAACTTGAAAACATTGCAAAGCGTCACGATTATAAGGTTTTCGTTTTCACAAGTGCTATGGAAAACGAGGGTAAAACAACAATCGCTACAAATACTGCTCTTGCTCTTGCAAAGACAGGAAAATCAGTTCTCTTGATTGATGCCGACCTTCGTAAGCCATCAGTTTACAAGGAACTTGGCGTTTCAGTTGGTGGTGACTTAGGTCTTCCGGGTGTTGTTTCAGGCGAAAGAACATTAAGTGATTCAATTAAGTATTTTGAGAAGTTTAACCTTTTCCTTTTGGTTACAAGCCAGCCGATTGCTGAATCAGCAGAACTTTTATCAGCTGACGAAATGTCAGATGTAATGGATGCTGTAAGAAGCGAGTTTGACTACATCATTATTGATACTCCTCCCGCAGGTCTTGTTGCCGATGCAAGTATTATTGCACAGTATGCTGATGCTAACGTAATGGTTGTTCGTAGAGACCGTTCATCAATGCGTAGAATCAGAAGAACAATCGACGATATGTCAGGTACAGGTAAAGAGGTTGTTGGTTGTATCTATAACGATGCTGAAAACGGTACTGTTTTTGACTTCATCAGGAAGAACAAGAAGGGCAAAAAAGGTTACGGCTACGGCTATGGCTATGGTTATGGCTACGGATACGGCTATGGTTACGGTTATGGCAGCGACCACGAAAACAGCAAAACATCTAAATCCAAAAGCAAGAAATAATCTTACTTAAAACTTTATTCAGCTCGCAGACGGATGGCAATCATCTGTCTGTGGGCATAATTTATGTAAAAAAGGAAATAAAAAAATGGCAGAAACGAAATTTGTTCCACCACAAGAGAATAAGATGGGTACAATGCCAATAGGCAGACTTCTGGCAACAATGTCAACACCAATGATGATTTCAATGTTAGTTCAGGCATTTTACAATATTGTGGATAGTGTGTTTGTATCCCGGATAAGCGAAGATGCACTTAACGCAGTTTCTTTAGCTTTTCCTTTACAACAGTTGATTATTGCTGTTTGTGGAGGCACGGCAGTTGGTGTGAATGCCTTGCTTTCCCGTTCCCTTGGTGCAAAGCAGTTTGACAAAGCCAACAAGATTGCAAATTCAGGCATTTTTCTATTCTTGTGCAGTTCAGTAGTGTTTTCAATTATTGGAATTTTCTTGTCAAAGCCATTCTTTTTAGCACAGACTGATGTAATACAGATAGTGAAATACGGCACGGACTATGCCTCTGTTTGTCTCGGTTGCTCAATAGGTATTTGCAGTCAGTTTTGCTTTGAGAAACTTTTGCAGGCAACGGGACGAACAACACTTTCAATGATTGCACAGCTTGTAGGAGCAGTTATCAATATTATTCTTGACCCGATACTTATTTTTGGCCTTTTGGGTATGCCCCGACTTGAAGTTTTGGGTGCGGCAATAGCAACAGTATCGGGACAGATTGTAGCAGCGATTCTTGCAGTTATTTTTAATATAAAATTTAACAAGGATATTCACATAAGTTTTAAACTAATCCGTTGGAATTCAAATATCATAAAGGATATTTACAAAATCGGTTTGCCGTCAATTATAATGCAATCCATAGGTTCAGTTATGACCTTCTGCATGAATAAAATTCTGCTTTCCTTCACCACAACAGCAACCGCCGTTTTTGGCAGTTATTTTAAATTGCAGAGCTTTGTATTTATGCCTATTTTCGGACTCAATAACGGAATGGTGCCGATAATTGCTTATAACTATGGTGCAAAAAGATATGACCGAGTAAAGAAAACGATTACCATTACGATAATAACAGCCATAAGCATAATGTTTGTAGGATTTATGGCTTTTGAGTTAATTCCTCATATATTGCTATCGTTCTTTAATGCTTCAAAAGAAATGCTTGAAATAGGTGTTCCGGCATTGAGGACAATCGGTACACATTATTTACTTGCCGGTTTCTGCATTATTGCCGGCTCTGTGTGTCAGGCAATCGGTAAGCCTGTGCACAGTCTTATTGTGTCCGTTTGTCGACAACTCGTGGTGCTTTTACCTTCAGCGTGGCTTTTAGCACAGAGTGGCAGACTTGAGCTTGTGTGGCTCTGTTTCCCTATTGCAGAAACGGTTTCTTTTGTTATGAGTTCAATATTCTTGAGCAAGACAATGCGTCGGGCAAAGGAGAAAATGAAAGATATTATAATATAGCAAATAAAAAGGTAGAAATCATTGAGATTTCTACCTTTTATCATTTATTTCAAAGTTTCCCTTGCGGGATAGGTTTTGTCAGTTGGTGTATCATCATATCCACCTGATTGAATCCATATTGAATTCCCGTTGTTTTTGTAATCACAGTCAAAGGAGATGTTTTCCATAGCACCATCTTCCCAGGTTGCCTCACTGGTAGGGAAAAATGAGTTGGTTATTTCACATTCTGTCCAGGTTTCCCAAGTATTGGTATCAGCAAGTAATCCGCCTGCATTTCTTACCTCACAACTGCGACGACGATTGTTGAAAGAAAAATCTTCCTGAAAAACATGGGTTATATCAAGAAAATGTGCCTCGATGGGATAACTGATGGAGGCAGTTTTTACCCAATCACCATTTTCTTCCTTTACAAACTGTGTAAAGTAGGTTTTGTCATTTTCAAAGTGCCTTTCAATTTTCATTGAATACCAGGTGTCAGTTTCCCAATCAAATTTGGTATATACTTGTTTGCCCTCACCTTCGCCACCAAAATCACCGTGATAGCCGTTAAGGGCAAATTCAACAGTGGGTTTTGTGCCATCGGGCAAATCCCAAAGGGAAAATAAAAGTATATGCTGACCCAAAAAATTCTGAAACCCTGCATATCCATAGGACCAGTTGTGAACAGCCCAATAGGTATCCCACGCATCCTCCGTACACTTCCAATCAATGGTTACAGCATCAAATTCGGTGTTTTCTGAGTACCACAACACATACATATTGGGAGCGTGTCTTAAAAGTCGGGAAGGGAATATAGGCTCTGCAGTATAGGGTTCGGTTGTTGCTGTTGTCTGTGTCGTGTCAGCAGTTTCAGTTTTCAGACTTTTCCAGAGAAATATTCCTGAAAAGGAAAGAGAAACCAAGAGTATCAGAAGAATTGAATAAATGAGTAATTTTTTATTCATATAGACCTTGATTAAAGATTTTTAGCAAGTTCTTTGATATATGCCTTGAAGTCTTCGCTGATTTCAGGGTGCTTAAGAGCAACTTCGCAGTTTGCCTTCATAATACCCATCTTGTTACCCATATCATAGCGAACACCCTCGTAATCAAGAGCGATAACACCCTTTGTCTGAGCAAGAGTTTTCATAGCATCTGTAAGCTGAAGCTCGTTACCTGCACCCTTTGGTGTGTTTTCAAGAATTTCAAAAATTTCAGGTGGCATAACAACACGACCTAAAATTGAATAGTTTGACATAATTTCTTCAGGCTTTGGTTTTTCAATCATATCAGTACAATTGAAAGCCTTTTCTTCGAGTGGTTCAACTTTGAGTGAACAGTATTTGCAAACATCCTTTGCAGGAACTTCTTTAACGCCAACAACACCTTTTCCGTATTTTTCATAAGCATCGATAAGCTGTTTTGTAACAGGTTCACCTTCGGAAATGAAAACGTCATCACCATAGAGAATTGCAAAAGGCTCATTGCCGATGAAATTCTTTGCACAGAGAACAGCGTGACCTAAACCACCTGTTTCTTTCTGACGAAGGAAATATGTATTACAAAGCTGAGAGCATTCAAGAACAGAATCGTAAAGAGCTTTTTTGTCAGGGTTTTTGCTGAGTTTGTCCTCAAGTTCATAAGCGTGGTCAAAATGGTCTTCAATAACACCTTTACCACGATTGGTGATAATAAGAACATCGGTGATACCTGATTTTGCTGCTTCCTCAACAAGGTACTGAATAGCAGGCTTATCAACGATATTAAGCATTTCCTTCGGAACTGCTTTTGATGCAGGGAGAACTCTTGTGCCAAGTCCTGCAGCAGGAATAATAGCTTTTGTAATTTTCATAGTTAAGAACTCCTTAATTTTTATTTATTTAGTTTAATATCAATGAAAAAATGTCATCAATACTAATTCAAAACCCATAATAATAGCTTTTTCAACAAGTATGACAAGGAAAGTTACGCCAAACGCAAGACCACCGGTTTTTAAGATTTGTTCCTGTACGGCTTCAGGCGTTTTTTCCTTTGAGCGTATATCTCTTATGTTTTTTACAGTATAATTGTAATACCATTTGTTTGCATTAAATCCGATAAAAATACTTAAAAGAGCAGAAAAAAGGCTTTTACCCATAATTATCGCTGTGCCGACTTTGTTATCATTAACTGCCTTCTGTGCCGTTACAGTCAAGTTGTTAAGGGCATTTACAAACTCCTCCTCAGAAAGGTCCTGTTCGCTAAGGGTTTCTATTTCTTCCTGATATTGGGTCATATCAGCCATAAGTCTTTCAACAGGGGGCAGATAGGAGAGGAAAGAAAGGCAAAGCAAAAGTGCCATAACGATAACCCCGTGCTTATAAAGTTTTCTGTAGAAAAACCAATATGGAGCAAAGAACATAGCTGCCCAATTCCATTTGTTTTTTCCTCCCTTAATGTAAAAGAATTTCTGAATATATTTTGTTGTGTCCTGTTGAACAAAAAGTGCAACATCCTCTGCAGAAACACCATCCTCTAATTCGGGAGGAAAGTTTTTCAAAGGGTTCTGATTAGGCATTTCAAAAGGAAGGGGAAAGGGCTGATTGCCCAAATCAAACCCTGTAAAGTCTTTTTTTTGCTCATTTTCAACTGGTTCTTGAGAAACTTCGTTATTGCTTTGTGTAGCAGAGGATTCCCAACGGAAGTCTTCGCCATGCTTATAAGAATTACCGCAAGAACCATTCTGCTTATAGCATTCGCGGTGATGCGGTGTTCCGCATACGGGGCATACGACTATATCGTCATCCGTCCGGAAAACCTGATTGCAAACGGGACAATTATCGTGTGAATATCTGAATTTGTTATCTGACATAATTATACATTCCAACTATTGATATATTTTTCTTGTTCATCAGTGAGAACATCAATTGACGTTCCCCAACTGTTGAGTTTTCTCAATGCAACCTTCTTGTCGATTTCTTCGGGAACATCAATTACGGAAGCAGTGAGATTTTTGTGGTTTTTAACGATGTATTCTGCACAAAGGGCTTGAATAGAGAAACTCATATCCATAATTTCTGCAGGATGTCCGTCGCCGGCAGCAAGGTTTACAAGTCTGCCCTCTGCAATTATGCTGATTGTTCTGCCGTCAGGAAGAACATAACCCATAATATTATTTCTTTGCGGTTTGACTTCAATTGCCATTTCTTCAAGGTCAGGAAGATTGATTTCAACATTAAAGTGACCCGCATTACAGCAGATTGCACCGTCCTTCATATTCCGGAAGGCTTTTTTAGTGATAACATCCTTACAGCCTGTAACTGTAACGAAGAAATCACCTTCTTTGGCAGCCTCGGTCATTTCCATAACAGAGAAACCATCCATCCTCGCTTCCATAGCCTTGATTGGGTCGATTTCTGTTACGATTACCTGTGCACCAAGAGCGTTTGCTCTCATTGCAACACCTTTACCACACCAGCCATAACCTGCAACCACAACCTTTTTACCTGCAACAATTAAATTGGTTGTGCGGTTAATTCCGTCCCAAACGGACTGACCTGTGCCATAACGATTATCAAAAAGATATTTACATTTTGCATTATTAACGGCAATCATAGGGAATTTGAGTGCTCCGTCTTTATGCATTGAAACAAGACGGATAATTCCTGTTGTTGTTTCTTCACAACCACCTAAAACATTAGGTAAAAGTTCAGGGTATTCGTTGTGGATAAGGTTTACAAGGTCACCACCGTCGTCGATTATAACATCGGGACCTGCACTTATAACACAACGGAGATGTTCCATATATTCTTCTGCAGTTGCGTTGTACCAAGAGAAGACATTTAAGCCGTTATGAGCAAGTGCTGCAGCAACATCGTCCTGAGTGGATAATGGATTTGAACCTGTGACATACATCTCTGCTCCGCCTGCCGCCAAAACTGTGCAGAGATAGGCTGTTTTTGCCTCAAGATGAATAGAGAGAGCAACCTTTAAGCCTTTAAAAGGCTTTGTTTTACTGAAATCACTTTCGATGCTTCGAAGCACGGGCATATGTGCTTTTACCCAGTCGATTTTTTGCTGACCTGATTCGTGAAGGTTCATATTACGCACAAGACTCATTTCGTTTTCTCCAATACCGAATATATTATATTTACTTATAATACCATAATAGACTACAAAAATCAACAATATTCAATTGGATAAAATATGCAGTCAGAAATCATTGACAATATTTTGAAATTATGGCATAATAGCATGTGTGCATAAAAGAAGTAATATGGAGGAAAGATGATGAAATCACGTTTCTTGAAAATTATATCAGTAATTATGGCGATAACCTTGCTTGCTTGTAGCTTTGCTTCTTGCCAGGTTGCAATTAAAGAAGAGCCTGCAGGTAACGGTGGAATGGATATTGCAGGACCTGCTGACGATTATTTTGGCACAGATGATAACACAAATCAGGATAATAGCGGTATTGGTACACAGACTCCCGGTAATGTGGTTAATCCAACTTCTCCGGTAACTCCTGTTGACAGACCAACAAATCCAGCTGTTACACCAAGCACTCCCGGTTCAACAAGTGCTCTTGACAGACTTCCGCAAATAGACTGGCAGCAAACAGGTAAGGACGCAGAACAAGCTCTTAACCAGTTTTATTCTCATTTTGATACTCCTGAAGAAAGAAAAGAAATTCTTCACGCAGCAGGTTATGAGTATGATGCAGAGCAGGATATCTTCTACAGCCACTTGAATCCGTGGCAGAGATATTTTGGTTTCCACGACATCTATGACAGAGCTGCTCCCATTACAAATATGTGGTACTTAACACTTAAGATTGACTTTACTTACGGTTTCTATGATTGGAGACTTCAGTGGTGGAAGGGTCAGTACGGTGTTCTTGAGGGTGCAGAACTTGGTGTTTACACAAAGGACAAGGGCACACCGGGCGATTTCTATGAATGTGCTGCTGATGTAAACCTTCTTAAAATGGAGTTCACATATTATCAGTCTGCTGCAGATTATAACCAGAGCAACCCTCTCTTTACAAGATATGAGCAGGAGCACTGGTGGCTCACAGGCTTCAAGTTCGGCGTTACACAGCCTGAGAAGTGTGTTGTAAAGGCAGTTCTCTATGCTCGTGATACTGAAATGGCTGATAAGATTGAAGTTGGTCTTCAGAATGTTACTGATGACAAGGGAAATTGGAATGGTTTCACCTCATACAGACCCGGCACAAACCAGACAAACTTCTATGTAAGAAAAGACAATATGTTCGAGGTCATCTGGAAAACAGCAGGTTATGTTAACTACAGCTATATGATGGAAGGCAATCAGGACGACGCTGAAATTCCAACAGAATAATTTTTAAGTAAACTTTTAACCCACAGTACCTTGTATTGTGGGTTTTTTGTTGCCAAAAGACATATAATAGAAATATAATTTAAAAAAATTTCTTATTATGGTTGAAAAAATGCTTTTTTTAGTGTAAAATATACAAATAGAGTTTAATATTTAACTAATTTCACAATCTTTTTTGGAGGAATTGTATGAATTATACACTTACAAAGAAACAAGCAAAAGAGCTTGTTGAGTCAAAACTTTCCCATTTTATCGGGGTTAATCCTAACGAGGCAACAAATGAACAGTTCTATAAGGCTATTGCACTTATTGTTAGAGATATGATGAGTCAGGGCAGAGCAGAGTTCTCAAAGAAAGGCTCTGAAAAAGGAACAAAAAGAGTTTACTATCTCTGCATGGAATTTCTTATGGGCCGTTCACTCAAAAATAACCTTTACAACCTTAATCTTACAAAGGTTATGGAAAGTGTGTTAAAGGATTACGGTATCAAGATGGACTCAATTTATGACTGCGAGCCTGATGCAGGTCTTGGCAACGGTGGTCTTGGTCGTCTTGCTGCTTGTTATCTTGACGGTCTTGCAACTCAGGGCTATGTTGCAAAGGGCTATACCATTCTTTATGAATACGGAATCTTCAAACAAAAGTTAGTTGATGGTTGGCAGACGGAGCTTCCCGATTTCTGGCTTCCCGGAGGGGATGTGTGGCTTGTTCCTCACGAAGAACAGGCTATGGAAATAAAATTCGAGGGTGAAATAAAAGATATATGGGAAGAGCATTATCACCATGTTGAAATTGAAAACCCGACAGTTATTCAGGCTATTCCTTACGATATGCATGTTGCAGGTAAGGATGGCAAGGGTGTTTCTGTACTTCGTCTTTGGTCTGCAAAAGCTCCCGGACTTGATATGGCACTCTTTAATCAGGGTGACTATATGAGAGCTATGGAAAGAAACGCTATGGCAGAGGTTATCAGCAAGGTACTTTACCCTGCAGATAATCACCCTGAAGGAAAGTCACTTCGTCTTCGTCAGCAGTATTTCCTTGTTTCTGCATCTGTTCAGGATATCGTTCAGCACCATCTTCGTGAATTCGGCACAATGGATAACTTTGCAGATAAGGTTGCAATCCATGTTAACGATACTCACCCAACAATGGCAATTCCGGAACTTATGAGAATTATGCTCGATGAATGCGGCTACGGTTGGGACGATGCTTGGAAAATCGTTACAAATACAGTTGCTTATACAAACCATACAGTTATGAAAGAGGCTCTTGAATGTTGGCCGGAGGACCTTTATAAGCGTCTTATGCCACGCCTTTGGCAGATTACAAAGGAAATCGACAATCGTTTCCGTTCCTATGTATGGGAAAACACTCATAATGCAGATATGGTTGAGAGAATGGCTGTTATTTCAAACGGTGTTGTAAGAATGGCTAACCTTTGTGTTGCAGGTTCACACTGTGTGAATGGTGTTTCTGCTCTTCACAGTGATATTCTTAAAGACACAGTCTTTTCTGATTTCTATGCACTTACTCCTGATAAGTTTACAAATGTTACAAATGGTATTGCACACAGAAGATGGCTTTGTCAGGCTAACCCAAAACTTACAAGCTTCCTTACAGAAACTATTGGCGACGGTTTTGTTAAGGATGCAGACAAACTTCTTGATTTAAGAAAGTTCAAGGACGATAAAGCAGTCCTTGATGAGCTTGGAAAGATTAAGAGAGCAAATAAGGAAGAATTTGCTAAATATGTTCTTAAACACAACGGCATCAAACTTGACCCTGATTCAATCTTTGATGTTCAGGTTAAACGACTTCACGAGTATAAGCGTCAGCATCTTAACGCACTCAATATTCTTTCACATTATCTTGCAATAAAAGAAAATCCAAACGGGGACTTTATCCCTCACACATACATTTTCGGTGCAAAGGCTGCATCAGGATACTTTGTAGCAAAGAAGATTATTTCTTTCATTTGTGCACTTGCGGACTTAATTAACAATGACCCTGATGTTAAGGGCAGAATTAAAGTTGTTTATGTTGAGGATTACAATGTTACACTTGCCGAAAAACTTATGCCTGCTGCAGATATTTCAGAACAGATTTCACTTGCAGGTACAGAGGCATCCGGTACAGGTAATATGAAACTTATGCTTAACGGTGCAGTAACTCTCGGCACAATGGACGGTGCGAATGTTGAGATTTATGATGCGGTTGGTGAAGATAATATCTATATCTTCGGTATGAAAACACCTGAGGTTCAGCAGTTGCAGAAGCGTGGCTATGTTCCACAGGATTTCTACAATGCAAACGGTGAACT
>JAZSBY010000090.1:0-13795 GCA_045602655.1 Candidatus Fimenecus sp.
CCAAGATAAGATTTCCCATAGCATAAGCTAGTAAGACCCCATGTGGACTACGTGGTTGATAGGCTGGAGGTGTACGCACGGTGACGTGTTTAGCTTGCCAGTACTAATAGGTCGAGGGCTTGACCATTATGCTTGGTTCAAAATGTACAATTTCTCTTCAATGACAATATTTTTCACCTTAACTTTGTTCAGTTTTCAGGGTACATACCTTAAGACCTTCAATCGAAGGTCTTTTTTTGTTGTGCTTGACTTTTTTTATTATGTTTGATATTTTTATAATAAGAGGTGATTTTTATGGAAAATTTAACACCGAGTAAAGTTAGAAAAATTACATTGATAGTAATGTTGTTATCTGTTGCTGTTTGTTTTTTAGGTTACTTTGTCGAGAGAATTCTATTTTTGTATGTTGGCATGTTTGCTATTATGGTGGCATTGATTTTTCATTTGCTTTTTTACAGATGTCACACTTGTGGGAAGTATCTTGGAAGAGATAAAGCAAAATATTGTCCACATTGCGGAAGTGAAGTCGTTGACTAAATTTAAAAATAGTATATTATTTCGGATTCTTTGTTTAAAATAGCAATTATTAATCTATGATTTTATTTACAATACTAATTGATTCTGTAGGAGGGATTATATGAATAATAATTTATTGCCTAATGAAAATTCTATTGAAATGTCTAATGCCAATTTTAATAAGACACTATCTAAAAAAACTCCAGATAATCCAATAAAATACTTTACAATAGTTTCGCTTGTCGCTTTTTTAATTAAAGATTTGGTTGTTGCTTTGCCATCGTCATTGTATTCTTGGATAATAATGTTTATATCATTTTCATCTTCTGCTATTGGCAACAATGTAGATTTAAGTCAACAATATCCTGTGTGGAATATTCTGGATGTAATATTTGGTTCAATAATCACTATTCTTTTTGGACTTTTATTTGTTAAGTACATTACAAATAAGACTACATTTGAGGGTTCTGTTACTAAATATAGATTTTTATACTATTCTTGGTCTTTTGTAGCAACCGGGTTTATTTTAGATTTTGTTGGACTCATTTCATCGGTTGTTCTTTTGAATGTACAAAAGAATGATGTTTCAGTTACAGGAGCAGGAATAACTTTGGCACTTACTTCGATTGTTTCTGTTATTTCTTTTGGTGTTACAATTCTTTCGGCTTATTTGTGTGCAAGATTACTTAATTCAGCAGCAACTGGTGATGGGAAAAACCAAGAGAAAGAATTGAGATTTTTAGCAAGTTTTGTAACAATTTCATCAATTATTTCTTTAATTATTTTCATTGTCAGAGTTATTGCGTTGAATGAATTTTCTATCTTCACAGCTATAGTAACTGTTGTATCAAAGGTGATTAGTGTTGCTGTTATTTGGATTGTTGCAAAAGTGAAACCGAAAGATGTTAAGTCTGAAAATTTGATTTTTACGGTTTTGCCAATTATCGCAATATGTGATTCAATATTGTATTCAATTATAGAATTATTAGTTGTTTAAGATTTTGACTTAATCCTCTCTTTTTGAGAGGATTTTTTTATTTATATATTACAAAACTATTGCAACGACTTTTATTTTTTGATAAAATTTATTTATAATGGTAAAGGAAGTGATATATACATGAAAGCTATTGTTAACGGCAAAATTATTCTTAAAGACAGCATACTGGAAAACTATGCGTTACTTTATGACGATAGAATTATTGATATTATTCCTGAAAACCTTGTTCCTGAAACTGCAAAGATTATTGATGCTAATGGTGGTTATGTTGCACCTGGTCTAATAGATTTGCACATTCACGGGTATCTCAGCAAGGATGTTTGTGATGGTGAAGAAGAGAGCATCAGAACAATATCAAAGGGACTTCTCAGCAACGGTGTTACGGGATATCTTCCTACAACAATGACTGAAGATATGAGCATTATCCGTAAAGCCCTT
This sequence comes from Candidatus Fimenecus sp., assembly GCA_045602655.1. GTDB lineage: Bacteria > Bacillota > Clostridia > Oscillospirales > Acutalibacteraceae > Fimenecus. The sequence continues at coordinate 1,952 of JAZSBY010000090.1, forward strand.
GAAACTTGCCGTTCTTTGAAAGAAGAAAGCAAAAATTGGGACGGAAGCATAATTTTAGGCTGTCACGCAGAAGGTCCGTTTATCAGTGAAAGTAAAAAGGGTGCACAGGATGCAAAATATATTCTTAAACCTGATGCCTCTTTTGTAAAAGAATATAAAGATATTATAAAAACAATCACACTTGCACCTGAAACAGATACAGAAAACTTTGATGCAATTCGTGAAATGTGTCGCGATACTGATGTTGTAGTTTCTATGGGTCATACATCTGCTGACTATGAAACTGCTATGAAGAGCATTGATGCAGGTGTTAAGCATACTACACATCTCTTTAATGCAATGACACCGCTTACTCATCGTGGTCCCGGTGTTGTTGGCGCGGCACTTAATGGCGATGTAAGCGTTGAACTTATTGTTGATACAGTCCATGTTGATAAAGCACTTTATAATATGTTATGGAAACTAAAAGGCAGAAAACTCTGCTTTATTACTGACTGCTTGCCTGCAGGAGGTTTGCCGGTGGGTGAATATACATTAGGTGGACAAAAGATTATTTATGATGGAGCAATCTGTAGGTTAGAGGACGGTACAATCGCCGGTAGTGTGCTACAACTTAATAAGGGTGTATGGAATGTTTATACAAACTCTGATATTCCACTTTATGAATGTGTAAATTGTGCATCTTTAAACCCTGCAACTGTATTAGGTTTAGAGGAAACAAAAGGTTCACTTGAAAAAGGGAAAGATGCTGATATTATTATTACAGATAATGAATTTGAAGTTAAAAAGACTATTATAGCAGGAGAGGTTAAATATGAATCTTAAAGTAAAAGCAAAATTAGACCCCAAATTTGAGCCATTATCAGTTGTTGTTCGTGAAATGCGTGAAGCAACCAAGGAAAATGGTCAGGATGTTATTGTTGCAATCGAAAGAAATAAGGGGCAAATCAGTACATACAAAACAAGAATTTATCCTGATGGCACAGGTCACGATGAAGAAAACTTCCGTTTCATTGAAAGAATCGTAAAATCACTTTTGTGGATTGCAGGCGGTTATAAAGTTTTTATTGCAGGTAGTGATGTTGTAGGTAAAAAAATTAAAGAAGCATATACTCCAAATGGTATCCGTGCATTTGACGAGGATTATATGGCAGATGTTTTTGAACATCCGTTTGAGGTTGTGACTTGCTCATTAGAAGATGCTCCTGAAGAGTATTATATTGCCTCATCTGTTGGCAGACATCTTGACGGATGTCGTATCGGTTTTGATGCAGGTGGTAGTGACAGAAAAGTTAGTGCTGTTATTGATGGTGAAAGTGTTTATTCTGAAGAAGTTGTTTGGTTCCCAAAACTTAATTCTGACCCGGAATATCATTATCAGGGAATCCTTGAAGCGATGAAAACAGCTGCATCAAAAATGCCAAGAGTTGATGCTATCGGTGTTTCCTCAGCAGGTGTTTATATTGAAAACAGAACAATGAATGCGTCACTTTTCCTTAAAGTAGGCAAGGAAGATTTTGATAAGAGAATTAAAAATATCTATCTTGATGTTGCAAAGGAAATTGGAGAGAATATTCCTGTTATTGTTGCAAATGACGGTGATGTTACTGCTCTTGCAGGTGCTATGGACCTTAACGATGACTCTGTTTTAGGTATTGCAATGGGTACAAGTGAAGCGGGTGGTTATATTGACCAGCAGGGTAACATTACAGGATGGCTCAATGAACTTGCTTTCGTTCCTGTTGATTTTAATACAGATGCAATGGTTGACGAGTGGTCAGGTGATTATGGTTGCGGTGTTAAGTATTTCTCACAGGACGGTGTAATCAAACTTGCCCCTTATGCGGGAATTGAACTCGACGTAAACCTTTCTCCTGCTGAAAAACTTAAAGTTGTACAAGGACTTATGGAAAAAGGTGACCAGAATGCAGCTGATATTTACGATACAATCGGTGCATATTTTGGTTACGCAATTGCTTATTATAGCGAATTCTACGACATTAAGCATGTTTTAATTATGGGTAGAGTTACATCGGGACAGGGCGGACAAATTCTTCTGTCTCGTGCACAAGAAGTACTTGATAAAGAATTCCCTGAACTTGCAGAAAAAATTGAACTTCATATTCCTGACGAAAAATCCCGTCGTGTAGGCCAGTCAGTTGCTGCAGCAAGCCTTCCTAAAATCAAATAAACTAATTTGAATTATATATTCAGTTTTATTGTATATCAGTAGGGCGAGGTTTTGAACACGCCCTACTGTTTTATGAGTAGAATTATGTTATCTGTCGAATCATAACCTGTAATTCTCAAATTTTATGCGATTTGTCATAAGATCTTGACTCCTTTTACGATTATTGACAAAGAAAAAAACAGGTGATAGAATATAGAATAATAAGGAGATGTACCCAAGTGGTTGAAGGGTCCGCACTCGAAATGCGGTAGGTCGTGAATAGCGACGCTGGGGTTCAAATCCCCACATCTCCGCCATTTTTAAAAGAGGGTATGTATAATGAGTAAGGTAAAAAATGATGCTAAAATCAAAAATCCCATAATTACTGCGGTTCGTGAGCAACTTGAACACCGTGCGTTTTGGCTTTATCTTCTTTGTGATGAAGCAGGTAAGAGAGGATTAGACTGGACTGATTTTGGTAGTGCAGCTATTAGGCGTTGCGGTCTAACACATGGTGCTAATCATGTAAAAAAAGGTGGAACTGATAGTCTTGTTGGTCTGCGTAAAACTCTCTTTACCAAACCTGCACAGCTTGTGTTTGAAATGAAAATTCTTGAAAGCACCGACGATAAGCTTTCAATTGATTTCCATTATTGCCCACTTGTAAAAGCTTGGCAAAAAGCGGGTTGTACTGATGAAGAAATTGCAACACTTTGCGACATTGCAATGTGTGGTGACCACGGAATAGGTGAGTGCTACGGTGCAAAGCTTGATTTACCAAAATGTATTGCAAAGGGTGACGACATCTGCTCACTTCGTTATCATAAATAATCTATATAAAGAATAAACTCCGTAAAAAGGGATAGACCCACTTTTACGGAGTTTTTTATATTACTGAAACATTTTAATTTTTGCATTATATGTGGTCTTTATATCTTTCTGCTGTAATTATTCCGTCTTTAACATGCATTTTGCATATTCTCGCATTTCTTGCATCAAAAGCACTTGCATTTAAATTATCGTCATAGTCACGAGCGTGATAAACAGCATACCATTGACCGTCTTCCTTAATCATTGAGTGGTGACCTGTTCCTTCTTCAAATTCATTTGCTTTAAGTACGGGATGGTATGTCTTTTCGTCAGGATACTTTTCAAATTTAATTTTTGTAAGGTCAGTTTCATCTGTTTTTGCTCTTGCATAACCAATGTAGTATGTAGGTTGCTCAAAGCAGTTACCTGAATACATAAGATAATGCCAATCACCCTCTTTAAAGTAGAAAGCACCCTCAATTGTATGCCAATGTTGACCCTTTTTATATCGGTCACGACGATAAATATCCTCATCAAGAGTTGGCTCTACAACTAAAACAGGATTTCCTGCAGGGGTAAAGGGGTCAAGCATCTTGTCAACATAAATGCAAGTGCCTATTCTTTCACCATCAAATCTATTTTGTGAGTAGAAAAGGAAAAGTCCTGCCTCATTTTTTACAATATGTGAGTCAATTGAAAACGGATGTAAAATCTGCTTTGTGTCGGTGAATGGTCCAAGTGGATTGTCGGCAACTGACACATGCATAGCACCTCTGTGACCACCTTTATCAGGAGTGTCGTTATATATTTCAATTGAATTATACATATAGAATTTGCCATCCAACTCAATAACACTGGGTGCCCAAAAAGAGTCGTGGTTTGGTACAGTCATAACAACACCATAGTATTCCCATCCATCTAAAAGGTTATCTGAATGATATGCATAAACTGCATCATGACCTGTAACATAGATGTAGTATCTTCCCTTTGATTTTAAAATGTATGGGTCAGCTTGACCAACATAATGTGTCTTATCCACCTTTAATAAATGCATTTCAAATCCTCCGACAATAGTAATATTTTCTACAGAATTATATAATGAGAAAGGAAATATTTCAATAGAAAACCATATATTTCTTTAACAGGATTTGGAGTATTAACAAGAAGTAAAATCTTTGATATACTGTGTATGCATATATGCGGAAAGACGAGGTGAATATGAAAAAATTCATATCAATATTTTTAACAACTTTAATAATATTTTCATTGTTTATTATGCCACTGAAAGTGCAAGGTGCAACAGCTACATCACAGGCAGGAATTGTATCACTCTCAAGCGGAAGACTTAATGTGAGAAACTCAGCATCAACGGGAGGTACAATCGTTACAAGCCTTGCCAATGGTAGTTATATCACATTGATTTCAAAATCAGGTAATTGGTATTATGTGGAGTATGCTGATGGAAAATTTGGCTATTGCCACAAGGACTATATTAAGCTTGATTCAGGCAAAACTGCAATTGTTTCAACACAATCCACATCCCTTAATGTTCGTAGTGGTGCAGGGATGGAATATTCTGTAAAAGATTCCGTGAAAAAGGGAAAAACAGTAATTATTCTTTTTGAGTCAAATGGCTGGAGTAAAATTCTTTACAATGGAGTTAAAACAGGATATGTAAGCAGCAAATATCTGTCTGTAAACTCAAATAATTCTTATTCAAAGGTGACCTTATCCGTACCAAGCTATAAGCAGACCGATTCACGATGGGCAAATGTTTATATTGGCAATTCAGGTAAAACAATAGGCAAAATTGGATGTGCTACAACTGCAATTGCTATGATGGAATCCTACCGTACAGGCACAACAATTTATCCTGATACAATGTCCAAAAGATTAAGTTATTCCTCCACAGGCGATGTCTATTGGCCGGGGCATTTTGTTTCAGTCACAAGCAGTTCAGACTATCTTCAGAAAATCTATCAGAAATTAAAAGAGGGAAAACCCGTAATGCTTGGTGCGAAGAAGTCAAACGGCTCACAACATTGGGTGGTAATAACAGGGTATAACGGTGAAGAAACTCTTACTGCATCTGGCTTCACAATCAATGACCCAGGAACAAAATACCGCACGAATTTACTGCATTTACTCAATGAATATCCTGTTATTTACAAATACTTTTACTATTAAAACTAATGTCGTATTAGGGTGACCTGATACGGCATTTTTTGTAGTTTTTCAACATACATTTGTATATGTGTTTATCAGATTTGTTTGCAAAATCAACAATTTTTTTTATTATGTATCATTTCTTATTTGACTATTGACAATGATATGTGATTGTGGTAAAAATGTATGGTTAAAATATTATACAGTGTGTTTATTATAATATTTTGTGTTGAATTATCCATGGGGTGGACTAAATGAGAAAATTTCTGTCTTTGATTTTATCTTTAATTATAATGTTAAGTTCCTTTTCGCAGGGGATTGTTTCTTTTGCATTAAGTAATACATCTGCAAGTGACTTATATGATTTTGCCGAAGATTTATCAGCACTTATTCGTGATTATAGTGAAGAAGACTATTCGGATGAAAATGATATTGATGATGTTATGGCTTCTGCAGAAAGATTTTTTGATAAATCAGTCAGCTATGAAGATGTTTTGCCTTTGAGCCATTTTGAAACAAAAAGACTTATTGTAAAATCCAATAAGAAGATAGATAAGTTTGATGCTGTTGAATGTGTAAGTGGCTATAATGACTTATATATTCTTCAATACGACAGTGTGTTAAGCACCAAAATAGCCTATGAGAAATATCTCACTTTAGACTATGTTGAGTATGTTGAAGTCGATACCATTTATAGCGTGTGTGATGATAGTTTGCCCAGCGAAATTATTAACGAGAACGACATTTCAGGCTTTGATGAAGTTACGGCAGAAGCTATTGAGTGGTTACAGGATAAAATAGGGTTTTCCGATATTAAGGAAAGACTTATGGAAAGAATTGAGGACGACTATGTCCTTGTTGCCGTTATTGATAGCGGTGTAGATACAGACCACGAGCAGTTAATTGACAGATTAGAAGAAAGCAATGTCAATTTAAGCTCTACCGGAGACAGAAATAGTTGTGAGGATGATTACGGTCACGGAACACATGTTGCGGGTATTATTGCAAATAACACACTTGATAATGTTAAAATAAAGCCATATAAAGTTTTGAATGATGAAGGAAAAGGTTCTTTGAGCGTTATTGCAATTGCTGTTGATATGGCAGTTGCCGATGGTGCTGATGTTATAAATCTAAGTCTTTCCGGTGAAGGTGAAAGCAAGGTAATGACTGAGGCTGTTGATAATGCAGTGGCAAACGATGTCAATGTTGTTGTTGCCGCAGGAAATAGTGGTAAGGACCTTGATAAAAAATATTACTCACCTGCGTGTATTGAATCTGCAATTACTGTAAGTGCTACTGACAGTAACGATAAATTAGCATCATTCTCAAATTATGACGGACCTATCGATATTGCGGCACCAGGAGAGAATATCAGAAGTTGTTATTTGAATAATTCCTATGTTACAATGAGTGGTACTTCTATGGCTGCACCACAGGTTGCTGCGGGTCTTGCCATTGTCCGTACATTCATCAAAGATATTCTTGCTTCTGAAACTGAAAAGAGAATTGAGGATTATGCAATTCCTATGTTTGAAAATGAAGGAGAAAACCATTTTGGTGCAGGTGTCCTATATTTGAAATATCTACTTGATGAAAAGCCAACTACCGCAAATCCTGTTTTCAGTGTTGATAGTTGCACTTTTTCAAGTAAGTTTAATGTGGAATTAACTTGTTCTGAGCCTGAAGCAGAAATCTATTATATTACAGGTCGCCTCGGTGAAATAAGTATTGGTGGTATTACTGATTTTGATTGGATTTCTGCCGGAAAATATACTGAGCCTATAACGATTTCATCTGATACAAAGATTTATGCCATGGCTTACACCAGAGGTAAGAACCCAAGTGAAATTGTTTCTGCTGAATATGACAGGGTTGTGAATGATGAGGAAGAAAACTATGAAATCAATACCCTTGGATATATTACTGATTATTATGGCGATGAAATTGATTTGTGTATTCCAAGCACAATTCAGGGCAAAATTGTGAGAGGTATTGCCTCCGCAGCATTTGAAAAGAATTCAAGAATTCGCACAGTAAAGTTGCCGGATTCTGCCACAAAAATTAACAGCATAGCGTTTGCAGGCTGTACAGCTCTTGTGTCTGTTTCAGGTAATGGCATTACAGAAATAGCTATAAATGCGTTTGAAAACAGTTCAATTGTTTACTTTGATTTTCCTAACCTTGTAACAATTGGTAATAAAGCATTTACAGGATGTTATAATTTAACAACAATCTCAATGCCAAAGGTGGAAACTATTGGTGTAAATGCCTTCAGCAAAACGCCTAAACTTATTGCATTGAATGGTGAGAGTATTATAGAAGTGGGCAATTCAGCCTTTGAGGAATCAGGAATTGAATCCGTTGATTTTCCAAAGGTAACTAGGCTTGGAAGAAATGCCTTTGCCGGTTGTGAAAACCTTGATTATGTTTCAATCCCACAACTTACTGAATTGAAAATCGGTACTTTTAACAATTGTAATTCTTTAAAAACAGTTGATATGCCATTGCTAAAAACAATAGCATCAAACAGTTTTAGAAACACAGGTCTTGAAAAGTATTTCGGCAGATATGTTGAAACAATCGGTAACTATGCTTTTGCCGAAAGTACCTGTCTTACAGAGGTTATTTTACCTTCAACAGTATCTTCGGGTACGAATGCCTTTGCTAACTGTACTGATTTACAGATTGTTATGCTTCCGTCAATGGTTGAACTTAACAGCAACAGTTTCTACAATTGTATAAAGCTTAAAATGCTGTATTTACCTTCAGTTAAAACTGTTGGTGTATCTGCCTTCTTGCTCAGTTCAATTGAGTACTTGAAATTCGATTGTGTTGAGGAAATAAGGAGCCTGCCAAGCACCTTAAAGGGATTATTGCTTCCGGCTACAGCAAATTCAATTACAGCAATTACACCTAACACAGATTTTAAGGTTTATGGCTACGAAAAAACCTATGCCCAGCAGTATGCTGTTGAAGAAGGAAAAGAATTCTGCGAAGTTCCGGTCGTTATTTATGAGTCAGAGGGTCAGTTTAACCTACAGGATAGTTATATAATTGTTAATGCACAGGGCTTTAATTGTCGTTATCAATGGTATAAAAATGATAAAATCTCAAATGTGGGCGGAACCCCAATCAGCGGAGCCAATCACTACTATTACAAGCCGATCGCAGAGGACGGAGCAGTTGCATATTATTGTGTAATAACAAGCAGTGATGGCACTAATTCAAATACAATCAAAACCAAACCAATTGTCAATGCACCTGAATTCAGACCTGTTGATTTAACAGAGTATAATCAGGCACTCGAAGAGGCTAATTCTATTGACAGGGAATCAGTTGACAAGGAATTACTAAAAGAACTTGACGATTTGCTTAAAACAGATGTATCAAATCTTACTTATGATAGTCAGTATGTAGTTGATTACCTTGTTGACGATATAAGATTTGTTTTGTATGAGATTTACAATGGTGTTATGTTGGGCGATATGAATCACGACCACAAGATTACCGCTTATGATGCCAGAATTGTTTTGAGTTGTGTTTCAGGTACTCTTGAACTGAGTCCACATAAACTTAAAAGTGCTGACTTTAATGGCGATGGCGAAGTTAGTGCCTATGATGTAAGACTGATTCTTAAAAAAGCAGTTGAATAAAAAAATAAAGCCTTGAAGGCTTTATTTTTTTTATAGTTTGTTGTAGATTTTAGTAATATTCTCGTCAGAGTATTCAATTTCAGAGGAGTACATCCGAGCGTATTCAACAATGTCTTCAAAATTAAGATTACCATATTTTTTGATGTGGTATCTGCATATTTGTGATATGAAATATACGCAGAATACAGCAAAAAGAACCATATATTCATCAACATTCTCAAGGTGTCGATAAATGAAATATAAAAGCATTTTTTCAAAGACTTTATCAAATTTGTCAGACAAAGTTACATCTTCAAAATCAGTCTTTTTCATATCACATAAGAGATTTGTCCAAGCCTCATCGAGCCTTTCAAGGGAAAGATAAAAATCAATCCATTTGCTGAATTCTGTTGTAGAAGGCTCAATATCATTATCTCTCATTAAGATTAAAATTCTATCATTTAATGAAAGCTCTTTATTTTGCAGATTATGTAAAATTGAGTATTTATAGTCAAAGAAAACCTCTTCCTCATCCGTGAGTTTTTCTTTATTCTTATTGAATTTCAATTCAAAACCCTCATCCTGACCTAAAATGATTCGTCCTGCCTCCTCACAACAAAGTCCTAACCCGATTTCAGTTGCGTTTTTATAAAAATTTCTAAAACGAGGGTGGTCAGTACAAATCTGACAAAGATGGTCTTCTCCTGAATTAAGAATAATGTCACAAAGATTATCTTTGTTTAAAAATACACAACGACCTTTACCATCAAGCTTAAAACAAGCGTAATCGTCATTAAAATCTATTCCATCGTTTAATCTTTTACTGAAACTTCCTTTAAAATCTTTGTATCTTTTCAAGGCTTTTTCATCAATATCAATTTCCCAGCCAATACAACAGTTGTGACGGCATTTATCTGCTATACATTTGAAATTATCATAGTAGTTTGGAATTATAGTTCTCATATCTTTTCTCCATGTTTATTATGTAAACATTATAGAGCATATTGATTATTTATTCAATGCGAAATATTGACATTTTTACGGTTTTTGTTATATATTTACTTAGTCGTTTAATTTACATTAAAATCTCCATAAGATATTTGAGGTGTAGTATGACATTTTTACTTGTAATAATTTACATAGTTTTTGTTTCTCTTGGTTTACCTGATTCTCTGTTTGGTGTTGCCTGGCCTGTAATGTATATTGACTTTGGCATCGCCGAAAGTTTCGCTTCGGTTTATGGTGTTATTATGGGCGTTTGTACAGGTGGTGTAAGCTTTGTTGCAGGTAAGCTTATCAGAAAATTCGGCACAGGAAAGGTAACTTTTATATCTACAATACTTACAGTTGCGGGACTTTTCTTTATGAGCATATCACCTAATATTGTTGTACTTATGATAAGTTCTGTCATTCTTGGTTATGGTGCAGGGGTTATTGATACAGCACTTAATAATTTTGTATCCCTGCATTATAAAGCACAGCATATGAATTGGCTTCACGCTTGTTGGGGTGCAGGAGTTACTATAAGCCCTTTGATTATGTCTGTTTTTTTGACAGGTGAAACGGGTTCTTGGCGTAATGGGTATCGTGTAATTGCTCTTTTACAGTTGTCAATTGGTATTATAATTGCTGTAACCCTTAATAAATGGAAAGTTGTAAAAGAGGATTTTTCTCACGAGGAATCAACCAAACCACAAAAAAGTCTTTTTGAAATATTGAAAATTAAAGGTGTTGTAACGGGAATTCTTTCACAAGGTCTTTATTGTAGTATGGAATTCTTAATAGGCACTTGGGGAGCATCGTATCTTGTAAATGTGCATTCCTTAATGCCTGATAAAGCCGCAAAGTGGATTTCATTGTATTTTGGCGGAATAATGGTTGGACGAATTATCTCAGGCTTTATTTCTATGAAGGCAACGGACAATATGATGATTCGTGGCGGTATCGTTGTTTCTTGTATGGGTATGATTCTGTTATCCCTACCGTTAGGGGAGATTTCATTTTTTGGTTTGCTTCTTATTGGTGTTGGTTTCGGTCCAATATTTCCAAGCATTCTCCATAGCGTTCCTGACAGATTTGGTAAAGAATACTCTGCTGATATAACAGGCTTCCACATGGGTGGTGCGTATGGAATTGGTTTTGGAGTTCAACTTATTTTTGGCTTCGTAGCTACTGCTACAACATTTAAAATCACAACATTTGTTTTGTTAGCACTTGTTGTGGCACTTTTTATAGCAAACGAAGCAACAATTTCCATTGTTAGAAAAAAATAATGTTTTAAGAAGTACATATAATAATCAAAAAGGATGTGATTATTATGTGTACTTCAATTTCGTTATTAACGAAAAATCATTATTTCGGAAGAAATCTTGATATGGGCTTTTCATACGGTGAAAAGGTGATTATAACTCCTCGTAAATACCCTTTAGAATTCCGTATGGCAAATGAACTTAAAAATCATTTTGCTTTTGTTGGAATAGGAATTGTTGAAAACGATTATCCGCTTTATTATGATGCAACAAATGAAAAAGGACTTTCAATGGCAGGACTTAATTTCCCAACAAGTGCAGTTTATTATGACAAATCAAAAGATAAAAACAATATTGGTGCTTTTGAGTTAATCCCTTGGATTTTAGGTCAATGTGAATCAGTGAATGAAGCAAGGAATTTGCTTATGAATACTAATGTTGTGGGTATTGATTTCAATAATAAATACAGACAGACACCTTTGCATTGGATGATAAGTGATAAGGATTATTCAATTACCCTTGAATGTGTGCAGGAAGGAATGAAAATATACTACAACCCTGTTCATGTGCTCACAAATAATCCCGAATTTCCAATGCAGATTTTTAATCTTAATAATTATATAAACCTTACTCGGGAAGAGCCTGAAACAAGGTTTGCTGAGGGCTTTGATTTAAACAAATACAGCAGGGGAATGGGTGCATTAGGTTTGCCCGGCGACTTATCCTCAATGTCACGATTTGTAAGAGCGTCTTTTACAAGACTAAATTCCACTTGTGGCGAAAGTGAAAACGAAAGTATCAGTCAGTTTTTTCA
>JAZSBY010000091.1:0-6683 GCA_045602655.1 Candidatus Fimenecus sp.
CTCGAACCGTCGACCTCTAGCGTGACAGGCTAGCGTTCTAACCAACTGAACTACCGGGCCATTTGGTGGGAACAACAGGGCTCGAACCTGTGACCCTCTGCTTGTAAGGCAGATGCTCTCCCAGCTGAGCTATGCTCCCACATTTTTGCTGCTGTTTTCAGCGGCTCGTATAATTTAACACATCTAAAATGATTTGTCAACACTTTTTTTCAACTTTTTTGAAATTTTTTTTAAAAAGTTTTTTCATCACATTATTTTGCATTTTTTTATAATCTTCTTGAAAAAATTGGTAAGGGATAGTATAATACTATAATATATGCGACAAAAATATTATTTGTTGCGAATTTTTTTAGAAAGGGGCGTTTTCTATGTGTGAAAAGCCAAAGTTTTACATCACAACAGCCATTGCGTACACATCACGCAAACCTCACATCGGCAACAGTTATGAAATCGTGTTGACCGACGCTATTGCGAGGTACAAGCGAATGCAGGGTTTTGATGTTTTCTTTATGACAGGTACTGACGAGCACGGACAGAAAATTGAGGAATACGCCAACGAAGCTGGTATCAGCCCTAAAAAATATGTTGATAAGGTTGCAGGCGAAATTAAGGGTATTTGTGACCTTTTGAATACAACTTATGACCACTTTATTCGTACAACTGACGATTATCACGAAAAAGCAGTTCAAAAGATTTTTCAAAAGCTTTACGACCAAGGTGATATTTATAAGAGTGAATATGAGGGACTTTATTGTACTCCTTGTGAGTCTTTCTGGACTGAAAGCCAATTAGTTGACGGTAAATGTCCTGACTGTGGCAGAGAAGTTAAAAAAGCAAAGGAAGAAGCATATTTCCTTCGTCTTTCAAAATATCAGAAACAACTTGAAGATTTCATTGAAAATAATGAAAACTTCATTTACCCTGAAGCTCGTAAAAAGGAAATGCTTAACAACTTCATAAAGCCGGGTATTCAAGATTTGTGTATTTCTCGTACATCTTTTAAATGGGGTGTTCCTGTTCCATTTGACGACCGTCACATTGTATATGTATGGTTTGATGCACTTCTCAACTATATTACAGGTATCGGTTATGACCCCGATGGTAGCAACGAGCAGTTTAACAAATATTGGCCCGCAGATTGCCACATTATTGGTAAAGATATTGTAAGATTTCACACTATTTATTGGCCTATTACTCTTATGGCTCTTGGTATTCCGTTACCAAAACAAGTTTACGGACATCCTTGGTTGCTTCAAGGTGAAGACAAGATGAGTAAATCCCGCGGTAATGTTATTTATGCTGACGACCTTACAGAGATTTTCGGTGTTGATGCAGTTCGTTACTATCTTCTTTCAGAGATGCCACACGCACACGACGGTTCAATTACTTATGAAGCAATGATTGACCGTTTCAACACAGACCTTGCAAACACACTCGGTAATCTTGTAAACAGAACTATTGCAATGCAGAACAAGTATTTTGACGGTGTTGTTCAAGCACCAACTTGTTCAACTGAATTTGACGAAGACCTTAAAGATTGTGCTAAAAAGGCACTCCAAGGTTTTGATAAGTACATTTCAGAGTACAAGATGAGTGATGCAGTTGAATGTGTAATCAATTTTGCCCGTCGTTGCAATAAATATATTGACGAAACAATGCCTTGGGCACTTGCAAAAGACGAAGCACAGAAAGAAAAACTCGGCACAGTTCTTTACAACCTTCTTGAGGGTATCCGTGTTCTTTCTGCACTCATCTCCCCTATTATGCCTGAAACTGCAGTTAAAATTGCAGAACAGTTGAATGTTCCTGTTGCAACTTATGAAAGCATTCAGGAATGGGGCGGACTCACAGCGGGTGTTAAAGTTGGTACTGCTACTCCTCTTTTCTCAAGAATTGACGGTGAAAAGTTAATCGCTGAATTACAAGCTAAAAAAGAGGCAGAAGAAAAAGCGAATGCTCCTGCACCTAAAATTGAGGGACTTGCACCTATCGAATTCAACGATTTTATGAAAGTTGAACTCCGTGTTGCAGAAGTTAAGAATTGTGAGCCAATTAAAAAGGCAAAGAAACTTTTAAAACTTACTCTTGATGATGGCACAGGTACCGACAGAATTGTTGCAAGCGGTATTGCAAAATGGTATAAACCGGAGGACCTAATTGGTAAAAAGGTTATCGTTGTAGCAAACCTTAAACCTGCAGTTCTCTGTGGTGTTGAGTCTTGTGGTATGATTCTTGCAGCGGATATTACAGAAGAAGATGCAAAAGTTATTTTTGTTGACAAAGATATGCCAAACGGAGCGAGAATAAGATAATGTATCATAACATTTTTGATTCACACGCACACTATGATGACGAGCAGTTTGAAAAGGATAGAAACGAACTGCTCGTTTCTTTTAAAGAAAAAGGAATTTCAGGTGTTGTATGCTGTGGTGTAAACATTGAAACATCAAAATTTGCAGTTGAACTTTCTCACAAATACGACTTTGTGTATTCTGCAGTCGGGTTTCATCCCCTTGACAATGACGAATACAAAGATGGTGATTTGGAGAAAATAAAAGAATTAGCACAGGACGAAAAATGTGTTGCCATCGGTGAAATCGGACTTGATTATCACTATGAAAAGGAAAGTCGTGAAAACCAGTTGATTCTCCTTGAAAAGCAAATTCTGCTGGCAAATGAACTGGATTTACCCATCATTTTCCACGACAGAGAATCCCATGAGGACACACTTAATATACTTAAAAAATATAAGCCAAAAGGCGTTCTGCATTGTTTCTCGGGTAGTGTTGAAATGGCAAAGGAAATCATTAAACTTGGTATGTATATCGGTCTTGGTGGTGCTGTTACATTTAAAAATGCAGTAAAGCCCTGTGAGGTTGCAAAGTTTGTGCCAAGTGACAGATTACTCATTGAAACTGACGCACCATACATGACTCCCGTGCCTTTTCGTGGTAAGAGATGTGACTCCTTGCATATCCCATACACAGCAGAAAAAATTGCAGAATTACGAGGATGCACAGCACAAGAAATTCTTGATTTGACAGATAAAAATGCAAGACAATTATTTAATATAAGGTGATATTATGCTTAAACATATTGTAATGTGGAAATTTAAAGATGCAGAAGGCAAGACAAAAGACGAGAATATTGAAATCGTTAAAAATGGTCTTGAGTCACTTCCCCCACTTATTCCACACATAAAAAAACTCACATTCCTTAAAAATCAGGTAGAATGTGAGAGAAATTTCGATGCACTTTTAGTTGTAGAAACCGAAAACGAGGAAGAACTTGAAAAATACAAGGTTCATCCTGAACACAAGAAAGTTGCAAGTTATGTTGCGAAAGTAACCGAAAATCGTGGTGCAGTTGATATTTGGGAATAATATAGTGAAATAAATCCCATACGGGATTTGTGAAATATTTTTCAAATGTGAAATATAGTAAAACTATGTGAAATATGCTGACGCATGTGGGATTTATTTTATTTCACATTCAGTTTACTGAATATTTCACAATTCACATAAGAATTATTTCACATTTTGCCACGCAAAATATTTCACTTCTACACAATAATACTAAATAGGTTGGTGATACTATGAGTGAATCCAAACTCCGTAATTTATCCACGGAATTTGCTGTAAGCATTATAAAATTCTGTGAGAACATTAAAGGTCATTATTCCTTAATAAATCAATTAGAGCGTTCCGCAACCTCTATTGGTGCAAACATTCATGAAGCAAATTATGCACATAGCAGAGCTGACTTTATTGCTAAGTTACAAATTTCTTTAAAAGAATGCTATGAAACTGAATATTGGTTGGACCTATTGGAAAAATCGGAAATTGCTAATCCCAATGAAATTAAAGAGTTACACAATCACTGTGGAACAATCCGAAGACTGCTTGTAGCATCCATCAACACTGCAAAAAATAATACAAAATAAAAAAGGAAACCGATAGACTTCATTCTATCGGTTTTTCATTTTGCGAATATACACATCCACAATAATTCTGCCTGTAAAGGTTAAATGCTTTACTTAACTCTATTGACCTTTTGTAGCCCTCTCGTTTTTTGAAATCGGATGGCAGCCATTGAATGTTGTATTCTTCTGCTAATTCATTACCGATTTCGTTGATTTTCTCGGCATTTTTAAGTGGACTTATTGTAAGTGTTGTTGTGAAATAATCGTAGTTATATTTTTTTGCTTCTTGTGCTGTTTTTTCTAATCTTAAACGGTAGCATTTAAAGCATCTTTCACCACACTCACGGCAATTTTCAAGTCCTTTTGCCATCTCGTAAAACTTTTCGCTTTCAAAGTCGCAATCAAGCATTTTTACGGGATATTTTGTATCCATTTCACTGATTAACCGTTTCTGCTCTGCTTTGCGTTTTTCATATTCTGCTTCAGGATAAATATTGGGGTTATAATAAAGCACGGTGATATTGAAATACTGTGAAAGGTACTCAATGCAATAACTACTGCAAGGGGCACAACAAGAATGGAGAAGAATTTCTGGCACTCTATCCCCTAAACTTTCAATTATTCTATCAAGTTGTTTTTGGTAGTTCTGTTTTTGCATAATATCCTCACAAACTATAGCGGCGGGGTCAAGACCCCGCCCTACCATACCATATTGGTTTTATTTAATCTTCTCTCCGGTTAAAAAATCTGCGTTCTTCCTGTTCTTCCTCTTTCTTTTCTACCGGAAGAATTTCAACCTTTACTTTTCCAATTCTGCGTTCTTCAACATTTAAGACTGTAAATTTCACATTCTCAAACTGAACTTCGTTCATTTCTCCGTCTTTAGGAAGAAAGCCAAGTACACTGATAATATAACCACCGATAGTGTCATAATCACCTTCAGGGAATTTCTTTCCTGTATGCTCCTCAACCTCTTCAATATCGGCAATACCATCAACTTCAAAAACTGTGTCATTGATGATTGAGATTTCTTCATCTTCCTGGTCATATTCGTCCTGAATATTACCAACGATGGATTCAAGCAAGTCTTCAAGTGTCACGATACCTGCTGTTCCGCCATACTCATCAATAACAACTGCCATCTGAACTCGTTTTTCTGTCATTTCAGTAAAGAGTTCACCACAACGCTTCGTTTCGGGAACATAATATGCAGGACGCATCATATCCTTGACAGTTTTTGTCTTTGGAAGATTTGTGCCAACATATTTAAGAAAATCCTTGATGTAAACAATACCGATAATATTGTCAGGGTCTTCTTTATATACAGGAATTCGTGAAAATCCGTTTTCGATTGAAAGTTTAACTGCTTCTACTAATGGTTCTTCCTCATCAACACAAACCATATCTGTACGATGAGTCATAATATCGGCAACATCGATGTCGTCAAACTCAAAAATATTGTTAATCATTTCAATCTGAACATCTTCGATAACTCCCTTTTCACCACCAACATCAACCATCATACGGATTTCTTCTTCCGTAACAACTTCTTCGTCAGCGTGAGGGTCAATTCCGAAAAGTCTTAACACTGTGTTAGTTGAAAATGCAAGGAATTTAACAAGTGGCCTTGTAACCTTTGCAAAAAAAACAAGTATCGGTGCTGCCATAAAAGCCATTTTTTCAGGCTTATTCATTGCAATTTTCTTTGGTACAAGTTCGCCTAAAACAAGTGAGAAATACGACATAATAAGCGTAATAACAACTGTTGAAAATCCGCTGATTACACCAACGGGAATTACATTCACTATGCTTGTTTTTGCAATTGCATTTGTAAGCATCTCTGCAAAGGACTGTGCAGCTGTAGCAGATGTTAAAAATCCTGCTAAGGTTACACCAATCTGAATTGTTGAGAGGAATGAACTTGTGTTTTCAGTAAGCTTTTGAATCTGTCTTGCTTTTTTGTTACCCTCACTTGCTTGTTTGTCTATTTTGTTGTCGTTAAGAGTAACGATTGCCATTTCTGACATTGAGAAGAATGCATTGACAAAAATCAATGCGAAAAGAGTTACTATCTTAAAAATAATACTCCCGGGGTCTGCGTCCATTTGACAAAACCATCCTTAATGTAAATATAGAGATATATAAAATATCAGTATGCATTATATAACATAATATACCTTTTGTCAAATATAGTGATTTCCTTATTTTCCATATTGTACAAAAATTGGTTAAAAATTTATCAAAGTTCGTCATTTTTTAGAGTTAAATCTATTTACATTTTGGCTCAGAAGTGTTATTATTTATAATGTATGAATAGGCATATCTGCCTCGTACATTTATTTTATATTTAATTCCATTAAGGAGGAAATACAAAATGGCAGAAAACAAGACTCCCATAGTTCGTCAAAAGAAAACTATGGACGGTAATACTGCTGCTGCTCATGTATCTTATGCGTTTACAGAAGTAGCCGGTATTTACCCAATCACACCATCTTCTCCAATGGCTGACTACGTTGACCAGTGGTCTGCACAGGGAAGAAAAAACATCTTCGGCACACAGGTTAAAGTTGCTGAAATGCAGTCAGAAGCAGGTGCAGCAGGTACAGTTCACGGTTCTCTTGCAGCAGGTGCTCTCACAACAACTTATACAGCTTCACAGGGTCTTCTTCTTATGATTCCTAACATGTATAAAATTGCTGGTGAGCTTCTTCCTTCAGTTTTCCATGTATCAGCTCGTTGTGTTGCTTCACACGCTCTTAAC
>JAZSBY010000092.1:0-8149 GCA_045602655.1 Candidatus Fimenecus sp.
CGGGAAATATGCTTGATAGAATCGCAGGTGGTGAGCAGACCTATGCAGTATTCAGTTTCGTATCACGTCAGGTTGGTGACAGTACCTACACACTTAAAAATGCTGATGGCAAAGTAATCGGTGAATATGCACCAACAAATGATTTCACATATCTTTTAGTTGCAGGTGATGAACTTACTCCCGGTGACTATACTTTCTGGCAAGGTGATACACAACTTTCAGCAAGTTCAATTAGTGGTATGTCACAAGGTGAAAGACCGCAAAAACCGGACGGTGAACAACAAGAATTACCTGAAGGTATGGAAAGACCTGAAAAGCCAAATGGTGAGCGTCCGCAAATGCCTGAAGGCGAATTACCTGAAGGATTTACTCCACCTGAAAAGCCTGATGGTGAAAGACCGGAAATGCCTGAAGGAATGGAAAATATGACACCACCTAATGATATGATGGGCGGGTTTGTTGCAAACGGAGAAGCTTCCACCACATTCACAATTGTAAAAGGCGGAAATCAGTTTACAAATGTTTCCCCTGCTACAAAATAAAATATACATTAAGAGCAACAGAAATGAAAACAGTTGCTTTTGTGTAGCGTTATAAAAAGTATTATAAAACTCACATAAAAAGACTGAACATTTACCAGATGATAAATTATGAACTGCCTCAATTTGTACCGTCCGTACAGATTGAGGCAGTTTAATTCAGCTCCGCTTTTAGTTTTTATTAGGTTATATAGGAATCTCCCTTACAAGGTCTTATTCTGAAAATATTGAAATTATCGCATCGAGATACTCGGTTGGAACACCGAAATCTTTAAGGCAATTATATGCTTTATCACCTAATGTATTGCCTTCTGCCGATGTTATTGCCTGATAATATGCAGTTGACTTTAATGTTTCAACTTTTCTCTTATTATCTACATCTGCAAAGTTGGAAAACATATAATCCCTTATTAAATCCTCCTCGGACACACGAAGTAATGCATTAACCATAAACACAAGCATACCCGTCCTGTCACAGCCAACACTACAATGGATTATCATAGGGTAGTTTTCCTCATTGGCAAGTGTTTCAAAGAAATTTATAATCTCTTCTTTATTATCATTGAGAATGTCATTGGCGTGGTCCATTGGGAAATTAAGATATTTTACTGTATCACCCAAAGGACTTGCAGTTAATCCGCCTGTTTCACCTTTTGATGCACGACGGACATCAATCTCTGTCTTAATTCCCAAATCATTAAGCATAACATTTTTGCCGTTTTCGGTGATAATTACTCCGCTTCCGTTGTCAACACTTTCATTAAGCCTTGCACATCTGTATATAAGACCTTGTTTTGTTCTTGTCCCGTTTTCTGTTATCCAACCACCGACATCACGAACATTGGTTACACCGTCAACATAGAGATTGCGTGGTGCTGTACCATCAGTTGTAAAATCATAAACTTGACTTGTTTTATCACCCACTGTAATTGTCCAATAGTATTTCGTTGCAATTTTAAGATTATAAACTGAAACCGTTTCAGTTTCTGCAACAAAAGTTATAGGATTGGACATATCTTTTTTTTCACTTATTTTCAGAACATACTTATCATTTTCACCTTTTTGTGCTATGTATTCCCATTCGAAAGTTACTGCCTGCGGATGACTTAATTCTTTTTTACCTTTAACACCCAAAGGTAATTTATCATAATCGTTATTAAGATATTTTGTTTGTTTTTTTGTGTGAATTGAAACCTCACAATTTACCGGATAAATATTGGTGATTATATCATTTGTCGTAGTGAACTTTTGCTTTTTTGTATTAGTACCACAGCTTGTGAATACGGACATAACAAGCAAAATTGAAAGTAAAAGTGAAATTATTTTTTTCATAACAAATCTCCTTATGTTATGTTAATTACAAATGGCGAGGTCAACACCCCGCCATAATTTGAAAATTTTTATTTTGTTCCGAAAATTCTGTCGCCTGCGTCGCCAAGACCCGGAACAATATACTTATGCTCATTGAGTTTTTCGTCAAGTGCTGCACAATATACATCAACATCAGGATGAGCATCTGTAAGTGCCTGTAATCCTTCAGGAGCTGCAATAATACCCATAAACTTAATTGATTTTGGGTTATACTCTTTAATCTGTGAGATTGCATCAATTGCAGAACCACCTGTTGCAAGCATTGGGTCAAGAACAATTACTTCTCGTTCTTCAATATCCGATGGTAATTTGCAATAATATGGTACAGGAAGTGCTGTTTTCTCATCTCTGTACATACCGATATGACCAACCTTTGCAGATGGAACAAGCGAAAGCACACCATCAAGCATACCGGTACCTGCTCTCAGTATCGGAACAAATGCAAGTGTTTTACCTGAAATAACCTTTGTTTTTGCAATAGCAACCGGAGTTTCAACCTCAACTTCAGCAAGAGGAAGGTCACGAGTTGCCTCATAGCACATAAGAGTTGCAATTTCAGAAACAAGTGCTCTGAACTCTTTTGAGCCTGTGTTTTTATCTCTTAAAAGAGTGAGTTTATGCTGAATAAGCGGATGATTAGTAATTGTTACTGACATTTTATATTCCCCCAAATTTTCTTGGAAATTTTATTAAGTATAATTATATACCTATATTTATCATTTAGCAAGATTTTTATGAATTTTCTATATCCATAATTTGGTCAATTCTTCTTTGATGTCTGCCGCCTTCAAATTCTGTTTCAAGAAAAACATCAACAAGCTCCAGAGCAAGGCCCACACCTACAACACGACCGCCCATACAAAGAGCATTTGCGTCATTATGCATACGGGTAAGCTTCGCACTAAAATAATCCGAACAACAAGCAGCACGGATTCCCTTTACTTTATTGGCTGCCATTGAGATACCAATGCCTGTACCACAACAGAGAATTGCCTTTTCGCACTCACCACTTGTAACCTTTTCACAAGTTGCTTTTGCAATGGGAGCATAGTCAATTGATTCTGCTGAATATGTGCCACAGTCAACATACTCAACACCTTTTTCTTCAAGGTGTTTTTTTATTGCCTCCTTTAATTCAAATCCACCATGGTCTGCACCTAATGCTATCATATTTATTCCCCTTTTTCATTATTTTTTTAATTTAAGTTCTCTCTCTGCTTGAGGTAATCTCAAATAAAAAGGAACAAGTTTTTCTGAATTGATTGGTTCTTCACCATTCTTTATTTTCTTTTCTGCGACAAAGCCGATGCTACTACCGTGAACAAAACGGATTTTTTCGTCTGCTATGTCACAATTTTGGATAATTTCGTGAAGTTTTTCATAACATAAAACTGAGCCATCACCAATGAAAACAATTCTTTTATCATATTTTTTTAGTTCTTCGCCTAATTCATCAATTAAAACGGCTTTATCTTCACAAAGGCGATTACCCATATTGAAAATGGCAGTATAAACCTGATTACAACGGGCATCCATAACTGCACATGCAATCACATCTTCATTACTCAATGGCTCTGCAATTGCTTCAAGAGTTGAAATCGGAAGACATTTTTTATTTAATGCATCTGCCATACCTTTAACCGATGCAATTCCAATTCGAACTCCTGTAAATGAGCCGGGACCGTAAGTAACTGCAAACAAGTCAATATCCTTAATTGAAATTCCGCTTTCGTTAATTGTTTTTTCAACCAATGGCATCAAGGTCTGACTATGTGTAAGACCATTATTTATAAAGTTTTCTGCTAAAACTTTACCATTTTCAGTTATGGCAACGGATGCTGTAATCGATGAAGAATCAACTGATAAGATTTTCATATTTCTATGCCTCCGTCAATGGTAATTACTCGCTGATTATCATTTTCACCACGCTGAATGGTGACTCTTATGGTGTTTTCAGGCAGAGCATTTTCGATATTTTCACTCCACTCAACTGCTAATATGCCACCTGCTTCGTAAAAATCAAAAAATCCGCTTGCATAAAGGTCATCCCAACTCTCAACTCGGTACATATCGAAGTGATACAGAGGAGGGTTTCCGCCATAATCATTTACGATAGCAAAAGTGGGACTGCTGACCTCTTCATCAACTCCCAAAGCCCTTGCCATTCCTCTTGTGAAAGCCGTCTTACCCATTCCAAGGCCACCATAAAAAGCAATTACGGTTCCGCCTTTAAGAGTTTGTGCAAGTTTTTCACCTAATTTAATTGTATCTTTTGTACAGTTGGAAATAAATTTTTGCATAACTACACCATAATCAGTTTTATCCTGTTTATTTTATCAAATATAGTATTATTTGTCAATTTGTATATAATCACAATAGTTTCAAAGCTTAAAATCAACTTTTGACATAATTATACAAGATTTCCTGCATATTTAATGTGTTTTTGCAGGATTTTATATCAAAAATGCAACTCTGTGGTTGCCTTTTTGTCATTTTCAACAAATTAAAGTGTTAAAATCTAACTATATTTTTAGATATTGATAATTGAAAATAACAATGCATTTGTGTTATTATTTTTAGCATCAAGACTAGGGGGTCTTTTTATGAACAGTTATATTGAAAAAATTCTTAAAAGAGTAGAAGAGCGTGACGGAGATAAAAAAGAATTTCTCCAGTGCGTGCGTGAGGTTTACGGCTCACTTGAAAAGGTTATTGAAGCACATCCTGAATACGAAAAGTATGATATTTTAGGCAGAATGGCTGAACCCGACAGAACAGTTCGTTTCAGAATTGCGTGGGTTGACGATAATGGTAATACTCAGGTAAACCGTGGTTGGCGTGTACAGTTCAACTCCGCTATCGGTCCGTACAAGGGTGGTCTTCGTTTTCATCCAAGCGTAAGTGCAAGTATTATATATTTCCTCGGATTTGAGCAGACCTTTAAAAACTCACTTACAGGTCTTCCTATGGGTGGTGCAAAGGGTGGTTCTGACTTTAACCCTGTTGGTAAAAGTGACGGAGAGATTATGAGATTCTGTCAGGCATTTATGACAGAGCTTCAGCGTCATATCGGTGACAGCATTGATGTTCCTGCAGGTGACATCGGTGTTAGCGGTAAGGAAATCGGTTTCCTTTTCGGACAATACAAGAGAATTGTTGGTGCTTTTGAAAACGGTGTTCTTACAGGTAAGGGTATTACTTACGGTGGTTCACTTGTTCGTCCTGAAGCAACAGGTTATGGTGCAATTTACTACACAAATGAAGTTCTTGCTCACGAAGGTGAAGATATTAAAGGTAAGACATTTGCAGTTTCAGGTTTTGGTAATGTTGCATGGGGTGCAATTAAAAAGATTGCAGAGCTTGGCGGTATCCCTCTTACACTCAGTGGACCTGACGGATATGTTTACGATAAAGATGGTATTGTAACAGAAGAAAAAATCAATTATCTTCTTGAAATGCGTGCATCCGGTAGAGACAGAGCAAAAGATTATGCTGATAAATTCGGTGCAGAATTCTTCCCGGGTCAAAAGCCTTGGGGTGTTAAAGTTGATATTGCTCTCCCCTGTGCTACACAAAACGAAGTTACACTTGAGGAAGCAAAGAAAATCGTTGCTAACGGAACAAAATACTACATTGAAGTTGCTAATATGCCAACAACTGCAGAAGCTGTTGAATACTTCCTTGAAAACGGAGTAATCGTTGCTCCGTCAAAGGCAGTTAATGCCGGTGGCGTTTGCGTTTCAGGTCTTGAAATGAGTCAGAACAGTCAGCGTCTTGCTTGGACCGCAGAAAAGGTTGACGAAATGCTTAAGAATGCTATGAAGAATATCTACGATATTTCAGTAGATGCTGCAGAGCGTTACGGAATGGGTTACGACCTTATCGCAGGAGCAAATATTGCAGGCTTCGAAAAGGTTGCAGAAGCAATGATTGCACAAGGTGTATATTAAAATATATATTTTTTAATAGTAAAACCCTCGCACTTAATTGTACGGGGGTTATTTTTTGAGATGGAAGAAATGATATGTCTGCTATTTCTTATAATTAGTCAAATTGGAGTTTGTCTGTTTCTTTTCCCCCCTCAGTCAAATGCTACGCATTTGCCAGCTCCATTACTCGCCTGCCGGCTCAGACAGCACAAATTCGGCATCCACCGGATGCGAGTGCCCCACAAGGGTGGAGCCCAATATAGCCTGCCCCCTGGAGGGGAAGGTGCCACCGCAAGGTGACGGAAGGGGGGATAAAACATCCCGACAAATTCAGATTTGTGCGACAAAAATGGCGGGGTCAATACCCCGCCCTACTATATTATTTTAGTTTTGCGTTAAAGTTTTTGCTTGTGGCTTTTATGGAAAAATAGACTATTCCCCATACTACAAAGTAGATTGACATAAAGATTGCTGTGAAGATTAAAAGCACTTTTGGCTCAAAAGGAATCCATGTATTTGCCACATAGAAAAGTGAATATGCCACATAGAGTGTTGAGAGATGGCAAAGTAACGATTTACCTGTAGACCAGTGCTCAATCTGATTAAATATCGTAGAACCCGCCTGAACAAAAGCCAACAGATAAGTTGAAACAATCCCAGCCAACACTTCGCCACCACTCAGTGTGAAATTATCAACAGTTTTTGAGAGTACGAAATATATAATTCCTAAAATTATTGGTCCAAAACCACTAAAAATAAGTCCACGGTGGAAAAATTCTTTTAAATATTTATTCATATTACAAACCTAACCTTTCTTTAACATTTTTGAGATTTCTTCGTGACACAAAATCCGTATGACCGTTTTTAAAAATTACCATCAATGAGCCACCCACAGTTGCTTTGAAACGGTCAATTTTTTTGATGTTTGCTATGCAAGACTGATTGATTTTAACAAAGTTATCATTAAGAATTTCTTCTAACTGATAAAGCCGTGATTTAAGCCTGTATTTCTCATTTTCAGCCAATGCATAAATCTTGTTATCCTCTGTGAAAAAGCAGTAAATATCGTTCAAATTAAGTTTTACTGTTTCATTATCAGTATAGCCAATTAAGTCAACGGAATGATTTTTTACAAGCTCCTCAATTTCACACAGTAATGGTGTTTTTTTGTGGGCATATATGAAAATTTCTTCGTCACGATTTGGGTCAATCACAATTTGAAGTTTCATGAAATTCCTCCTTGCAAATTTATATTATCATTCTGTTTTTGGGTTTGCAATATATTAAAAGTGTTCGGTATTTTTGATAGTGTATTCGGTAAAAAACAAGGGGTGACTTGTGAATCACCCCTATATTTTGCACTTATATAATCTCTCCGCCACCGAGAACTGTGTCACCGTCAAATATTACAAGTGACTGTCCTTTTGTGATTGCTCGTTGTGGCTCGTCGAATTTCACATGTAAAACTCCCTCTTCTGTCTGCCAAGCAGTTGCAGGTTGTTCCTTGTGACGATAGCGTACACGGGCAAGTACTCGGATTGGCTCTGTAAGTATTTTTCCGCTGATTATGTTCACATTTTTTGCAGTTACTTCATCTGTGAACAAGTCTTCATTATCCCCTAAAATAACATTATTTGTCCGAGGGTCAATATTAAGCACATAAAGTGGTTTTTTGTAAGCAATTCCAAGTCCTTTACGCTGACCGATTGTATAATTCACAATACCCTTATGCTCACCGAATGAGAAACCATCCTTATGCATAAACTGACCTTTTGGGTAAGTTTTATTGTTATAGTTTTTAATAAAACTCACATAATCACCATCAGGGACAAAGCATATATCCTGACTGTCCTTTTTGCGAGCAGTAATAAGGTCATTTTCTTCTGCGATTTCACGAATTTGAGGCTTTGTGTATTCACCCAATGGGAATTTAATATGCTTTAATTGTTCTTGAGTAAGCATATAGAGAAAATAACTCTGGTCTTTGCTCTCATCGACTGCTTTTTTAAGCTTATACTCACCATTTTCAAAAACCACACGAGCATAATGACCTGTCACAACAAAGTCGGCATCCAATTCCTGCATTTTCTCCATCATTGCACCGAATTTCAATGTACGATTACACTCAACACAAGGGTTTGGTGTTTTGCCGTTTTCATAAAATTCTATAAACTTATCAATAACCTGTTTTTTGAATTCTTCTTTAAGCGGGAAAATATAAAAAGGCATACCAAGCTTGTCGGCAACTGCTTTTGCATCACTGCAATCCCCTTCGGAATAGAGTTGCATTGTAGCACCGACACAGGTATA
>JAZSBY010000093.1:0-4720 GCA_045602655.1 Candidatus Fimenecus sp.
GATTTTGCATTTAGGCTCACCGTCAAGCCAAAAGACAATGCCCTCGATATTATTTTCTTGAAGATATTTTTTAATGCCCTCAAAAGAACGCTCAACCTCAATATGTTTTAAACCGTGTCTTTCAAGAATATCATCGCACAAGCCGTAAGGATTGCCTTGAAAATGCACTCCAATGGCTTCATAAGTGCCGTCAATAATTTCGGGCGTGTTTTTATAAGCATTGACAAACCACTTGTCAGCAGGGTTGTTTTCGTCAACCTTTACCCAATGCGGGTGGTGTCCTGTTATTGGGTCGGGTTCACAACAAGGTATTGCTCCTTTGGGTGCTTTCTTGCCTTTCTTTGCATCATGTCTCTTGTAAAATTCTCCGTTGATAACAGCACAACAAGATCCATCAATTTTTACTGTTGCAACGCCCTTACCGTCAAGTACCCATTCCATACCTTTGGTTACATTTGGCTTAATTCCTATAACTTTGTGATTTTCATATTCTCTCTCAAATAATGTTGGTATCTTTTTCATATTCTAAACCTCCATATCCTGCAAATATTCCTTTGCTTCTCTGTACAAGATTATTCAAGGCTTATAAAATCCATAAACTTTTTCAAAGCTTTTTCTTGCAACTTTGTTGGTGGTTGTTTCTTTGTAGTCACAACCAAATGCTTTGCAAAAAGATCAGCGATAAACTCTCGGCTTTTCTTCTTGCCTTGTTCAAGTCCGTCATAATAACCCTTGCTTTGCTTATTGGCTGAAATTCCTTGTTTTCCTTCGCCTTGGCTTCCACTTGTCTTGTTGCGAAGTTGGTATCCTGCATTTGCATATTGCTTGATATACTTCTGCTCCATTTCGTCAAGTTTGCTTTCGGGAAATTCAAGGAAATGCACCTTGTAGCCTGTAGGGTTGTTTTCGCTGAAAAGACCGTGTTTTTTGATTGATAGGTCTATATGCTGATAACCTCTCAAATGTTGTGCAAGTCTTGTAAGCAGATGTTTTGCTTGACCTACATAACCGAAACGGAATCCGTTTTCTTCACGGAGCAGGAAATATATCCCGCTCCGTTCAGGAACATTCGGGCAGACGCTCAAAATTTTTTCTTTGTTGGCTTTTTCAATAGCCTTGATTTGTCGCATATCCATTTTTACAAAGCCTCCACATAACACCAAGACTGCGGCGGTCTTTGTATAAAACACTCTTTATTTTGGCATTCGGGGCAATCTCTTTTTGCAATTCCTAAAACGGCATACCAACATTCACGCTTGATTTTCTTAAACTCACTCAGCTCTTTCGGATTGTCATAGATTTTGAGGTTTGAGATGTGCCAACCGAACAGCCCCCAATTGTGGGTTTCTGGGTGTGATTCATAATGATATAATTCGTTGAGCGACAGACAAGACTGCTTAACCATATCTTCATCTGAGATTTCGCATTGTTTTTTTATGTGTTTTGATATAAACGGGTCTGCGGTATAGTTGTATATACCATCACACACAAACTCTCCTATGACCTTGCCTAAAAGAGGCTTCATAAAGGGCTGATACTCTTTCGGTATCTTGGCAAAAGATTTCTTATCCTTGCTGCAATATATCTTTGCTATCTTGTTCCAGTTTTTGTCTTTTGGGAAGGTTTTCCTGACTTCAACCGTTTTTTCTTTGCTTATGTTCCATCCCATTGCTTTTGCTATGATTAAGAACACCCAATACGGCTGAATTGATATTAAAACTGATTTCATATCAAACTCTCCCTTTAAAACGGCAGCGAATCATCATCATCGATTTCTTCAAAGTCCGCAGGTGCAGGCGACTTGTTCGGCTTTTCCGAATTGTTGTCACTGTCATTCTTGCTACCGCAGAATTCAACATTGTCAACCTTAACCCTTGTTAAATAACGGTTTTCACCGTCTTTTTCGTACTTGTCAATGTGAAGTTCACCGACAAGAGCGATTTCTTTGCCCTTGCCGAAATATTTACCGATGAACTCTCCCGTGTTGCCCCACGCCTGACAGTTTATGAAATCGGTTTTATCCTTTTCAAATCTGCGGTCTACTGCAACACAGAAATCACAAACCGTTGTCTGATTTGCCCCTACTTTTTTAACTTCGGGGTCTGCGATAAGTCTGCCTTTAAGTACGATTAAATTCATTTATTTATCCTCCTGTTTGTTGTTTTCTCTGTAACAATTCAAGCACATACCACCGCAAGTATCAAGTATTTCTTTTGGTGTTCTTATTTCGCCTTTGATTTTTGCCGCCTTGACCTCTGCACCGCAAACGGAACAGGTATATTCTCTTATATCTTCGGGTAAGTCTTCACCTGCATAGATATAAAGACCAAGACCGAACATAGCAAGGTTTTTTACAAGACAACGCATAACCGCTTTGTTAATATCAAACATTGAGATTGCTTCAACTGTTTTTTCGATTTCTCCTACCTTAACTTTTTTGTTATGTTGCGGACTCCACTGCCAATCGGCAACCTTGTAAGTGTAAGCATTCATCTTCATTGCTTTGTTGGCATTATCCATAACGGGCAACCACATTTCATAAGTAAGACCGCCTGCGGTTACTGTGGTATAAACAATATAGCCGATATCTTCATCACCGAAATAACATCTACCTTGCTCATCTTTTTTGACCTCGTAGGTTGCATCGGGGTAAATCTTCTTGAACTCCGCCCAAGCATAAGACCAAGTCAAGTAAGGAAGACCTTGCTTTTTCTCGATATACTCACCAACATCAAGCGAATACAACTCCGCAAACTTTTCTTTGATTTCCTTACACATCTTTTTCTACCTCCCTCAACGGACACATATCACCTACAAACTTGTTCGGATATGCAACCGGCTCTTTGTTTAACTGACACATTCTCTCATTGCTTGAAAGGTAAGGGCAGTGTTTACAAGCAACCTCAGCCTTGCCTTTTTCGTCAACGGGAAAATTAACCTTGACTATTGCTTCTGATTTGATGTAAGAAGCAACGCCACTTTCAAAATTTGCCATTGTTAGCCTCCCTTTTGATTGCCATCAAAACAGCGTGAATTGCATCGTTCCATATTTTTGAATATGGTTTGTTGCAACCCTTGCATTGACTAATGGCAATCTTTGTGATTTCCTTTTGGGAGAACAACTTTTCATTGTTCGCCATTTTCCATACCTCCTAAAATCTCATCAACTTCCATTCGGCTTTTACCGTCAAGAAGCTGCTGCATTTCATAATCTTGCTCTGACATATTATCTTTCACTTTTGTCATCCTTTCTTTTGACAATACTGTAAGGAATAAACCAAATAGGAACGGTTAAGTAAATTACACAAACGCATAGCAATTCAAACAAGCTCATAACCAACTCTGCAAGATATATCAACGCACAATTTGTACCATAATAAGCGTGTTCAAATACATCTTTAAACCTCATTTCTTTGCTCCTTCCTCTGCTTCAAGTTTATCCATTTTTTCTGTCAAACGGATTTCATTGATTTTGTGTGGTTTATGCTTACCACATTCAATTCGGTGGATTGTATTGATGTGTTTTTCGCCTAACAGTTCAGCGAGCTTTCTTTGTGAGATTTTGCGCCTTGCTCTGTACTGTAACATTCTTTCGCCAAGTGTCATTGTTTCACCCCCTCACTTAAAAACTCACTCCAACCATACGGGTC
Organism: Candidatus Fimenecus sp.; assembly: GCA_045602655.1. Classification (GTDB taxonomy): domain Bacteria; phylum Bacillota; class Clostridia; order Oscillospirales; family Acutalibacteraceae; genus Fimenecus. The sequence continues at coordinate 3,651 of JAZSBY010000093.1, forward strand.
AGTTTTTATGTATTTTTTGAGTATCTTAAGAAACACTGTTGTATTATTAAGTTTCTCTACAAACACTTTACGCTCAAACCACAAATAAAGCTCTTTGCTGATGGCTTCTTCAAGTTTGTCACCTAAAACTTTTTCTGTAAAGAAGAAATCAAGCACAAAGGATTTTAATTCTTCGGTGTCAAGCAGGAACTTTAAAACCTTATCATAGTCAACCTCTCTGTCAAGGCATTCATCACAGATACCATTTGTTAAATCTTCTTCAAGGTGGTATTCCTCGCAGATTGAACATCTTACGGCTTCTTCGTATGTTTCCCCACATAAAGGACAAACTGAATATGTTTCATAAGCAGGATAACCAAAACATTCACCCTGATTTTCTTTTATGACCTTCTGTTCCCCTTCTTCAAAAATGTGATTGCATTGTCTACAGATATACATTGCTAAACCTCCTTGTTTTCAAACATTTCAATCAACTTTAATCTTTTGTCAACCTCATCCAAATACATTTGTTTGTATTTATAAGCCTGCTTATTTGCTTCGTGAAGCTGTTTTGTAAGGTCGTGTCGAGTGTCAGCTTCAATCAAAAAAATTTTGTTTCTTTCTTCCGTAAGAAAATTAACCTGTTTTTTTAACTCTTTAATTTTCTTTTTTAAACTGTGATACTTTTTTATACTTATATACATTGTTTTTACCTTTCTTTCTTAATGGACAATATTGCCGCCACTCTCGTTTTTTTATTTATTGATAAATGAAATAGTAGCCTCGGTTTTCAACGCCGTTTTCAAGCAAAGCTTTAAGAGCTTTGCGGCCACCACAAGGTATATAAACGTTTTTACCGTCAAGACTTAAAAAGCCCATATCGTCAACGTAGATAGCAAAACCCTTGCCGTAAGTCATATTCGGGCGGGTTACGCTTCTTTTACTGTTCATATTTACTATGTATGTTTTCATTTTCTTCTTTCCTTTCTTTCGGGTATCTCCCGTTTCTGTGACTATATATTACCACATATTTTATCATTTGTCAACAGTTTTTATCAAAAAAATAAAAGTTTTTTCGATTTTTTTCAAAA
>JAZSBY010000094.1:0-9073 GCA_045602655.1 Candidatus Fimenecus sp.
GAGAATCTATTTGAGCGAGAGATTTGTAGAAGGCTTCACCTATGAAGATGGCACACCACTTGCAGTTGGCTATTATGAATTTGACGAAAGTGGTAAAATGATTATTAAAAATGGTGTTGTTGGTGATTATTTCTACAAAAATGGTATAATTCAGAAGGCATATCAACTTGTAGAATATGAAGGCGACTACTACTTTATCAATGATGGTCATAAACTCGCGAAGAATAAGAGAATTTATTTAAGTGAAAGCTTTGTAGAAGGTACCGACCTACAAGTTGGTTACTATGAATTTGACGCAGATGGTAAATTGTTGTTGAAGAATGGTCCTGATGGCGATTATTTCTATAAAAATGGTATTCAGTTAAAGGCATACCAGCTTGTTGAATTTGAAGGTGATTATTATTTCATCAACAATTCAAACAAACTTGCTAAAAACACAAGAATATATTTGAGTGAAAGATTTGTAGAAGGAACAGACCTCAAGGTTGGCTATTATGACTTTGATGAAAACGGTAAATTGATAATGCTCAACGGTCCTGTTGGTGACTACTTCTACGAAAATAATGTAAGATTAAATGCATATCAGCTTGTGGAATATGAGGGTAATTACTACTTTATCAATGACTCACATAAGCTTGCAAAAAACAAGAGAATCTATTTGAGTAAGATATTTGTAGAAGGTACAGACCTTAAAGTAGGCTACTACGAATTTGATGAAAATGGTAAGTTAATTATTGCACAATCAATTTAATTATGGTTATATAAGTTAATACTTAAATGAATTAGTTTATATACTGTCCTTAAAGGCGTACAGTTAATGCTGTGCGTCTTTATTTTTTGCTTGTAAAATGTTTTGGTATATTGTAGAATTATATTAACAAAATAATACCCATATAATTTTATGGGTGATTATTATGAAAAAGTTTTTTTCAATTATTATAGCAACATTTGTTGTTATATTTAGTTTATTATTCTGCAAAATTCAACAAACATCATCATATAATCTTGCATCAAATGACTTGCCGGTTATAATAATTGATGCAGGTCACGGTGGAGAAGATGGCGGTGCTGTTGCTGATGATGGTACTGTTGAAAAAGAATTGAATCTTCAAATTGCATTGAAACTAAATGACATTCTTTCAATAATGGGTTACAAAACACATCTTATTCGCACATCAGATACTGCAATTCATACCGGTGGAGATACAATAAGACAACGGAAAGTGTCGGATATAAAAAATCGACTTGCAATAATGAACCAATACACTAATTGTTTGTATATTAGCGTGCATCAAAATAAATTCAATGATAAAAGTGTACATGGGGCACAGACATTTTATTCACCAAATAATGAGGAAAGTCGAATTTTAGCAGATTTTATTCAAAAATCCATTTCAAGCCAGATACAACCTGACAACAAACGCGTTATAAAAAAATCAGGCACTGATATTTATCTGCTTCATAACGCAACAAGACCATCAGTTATGGTTGAGTGTGGTTTTATATCTAATTATAAAGAACTTTTGAATTTAAAAGATAGTAAATACCAAGAAAAAATGGCAATATCAATTGCTTATGGTATAATAAATTATAATGTTTCGGAGGTCAAAAATGGCACAGAAATCTAAATCAGTATATATTTGTAGTGAATGTGGCTATGAAACTCCCCGTTGGCTTGGTCAATGTCCCGGTTGTAATGAATGGAATACTCTTAACGAGGAGATACGAACTGTTACAAAGGAAAAACAAGTTGCAAAAAGCCTTGTTGGCTCGAACAGAGGCAGGGCATATCCGCTGGCAGAAATTACTGCAGACACAGGACACAGATACAACACAGGTTTAAAAGAACTTAATCGTGTCCTTGGTGGAGGACTTGTTAAAGGTTCGGTTGTACTTTTAAGCGGTGACCCCGGTATTGGTAAATCAACAATTCTTTTGCAGATTTGCGAGTATTTAGGCGATGGATTAAAAATTTTGTATGTTTCAGGTGAAGAATCTGCACATCAGATAAAACTTCGTGCATCAAGGCTTGGTGTAATAACTGAAAACTTATCAATACTTTGTGAAACAGATGCACAGTATATTTGCGAATATATTCAGTCTGAAAAACCTGATGTTGTAATTGTTGACTCTATCCAGACAATGGAAATTAACGAGTTAAACTCATCTCCGGGAAGTGTAACGCAGGTGCGTGAATCAACTAATCTCTTTACACGAACAGCAAAATCGTCAAATATTCCTGTTTTTCTCGTTGGACATGTTAACAAGGACGGCAATATTGCAGGTCCTAAGGTTCTTGAACACATCGTTGACTGTGTTCTTTATTTTGAAGGTGACAGAAACACATCTTATCGTATTTTAAGAGCTGTTAAAAACCGTTATGGCTCTACAAATGAAATTGGTGTTTTTGAAATGCTTGACAATGGGTTATGCGAAGTTGAAAACCCATCTTTAATGCTTATTTCAGGCAAACCACAAAATGTATCGGGAACTTGTGTTGCATGTCTTATGGAGGGCTCCAGACCCATCCTGGCAGAAGTTCAAAGTCTTGTTACACCAAGTGGATTCGGTAATCCCCGAAGAATGGCAACAGGTATTGAATATAACAGAATGGCTATGCTTATCGCTGTACTTGAAAAAAGATGCGGTTATTTCCTCGGAAATATGGATTGTTACACAAATGTAATTGGTGGATTGCATATTGACGAAACGGCTGCTGATTTGTCAATTGCACTGGCTATTGTTTCAAGCCTTAAAGATGTTGTTGTACCTGAAAAAACACTTGCATTTGGCGAAATTGGATTGGCAGGGGAAATTCGTTCAGTAAATTGCTGTGAGCAAAGAATTAAAGAAGCAGCAAAATTAGGATTTGAAAAATGTGTTATACCTTACCACAACTTTTCAAAACTACCTAAATATCTTTTTAATGAAATTGAGATTGTTCCTGCAAAAAATATCAGACAAGCATTTGAGGCGATTATGAATTGAGTGATAGATTCTTATTAAATCCTAATCTTCCCGAAAACAAAGTAACAACCGTATTCACACAAATCGACGATATTACCCTTAAAAATGTTTTTGATAGATTATTGATAAAAGTTGTTAATACTACTCAAAATGTATTTTTAGACACTCCTGTTAGCCAACACGCCGATATTTTGGCGAATTATGTTGGAAAATCATTTTTTTTAGTAGATAAGCATCAAACTGAATTTTGTTATTTTGTTGAGAAAAATGGTGGGAAATATATAATCGTTGATAATGTCAAATCGCCATACCCGAATGACTGTTTGTTGAATTTTTCCGATATTGGTGATTATATTATCTGTAATAAAAGTATTTTGACAGAAAATATTGTTGGATTTTTGTCAGATAAAACGATTATAGATGTAAAACAAGGTTATTCAAAATGTTCTGTATGTATTTGTAAACATAACACTATTATAACTGACGATATTTCAATCTATAACGCAGTTTCTCACTTTGATAATATAAATTCATTACTTGTGGAAAAGGGTAGTGTACGCATAAATAAATATGATTACGGCTTTATTGGTGGATGTTGTGGTTTAATTGATAAAAATGTACTTTTATTTAATGGTGATTTATCTACACATTCAGACTTTGACAAAATAAAAAAATTCCTGTATGATAATGGGGTAAATTATATTGATATTAAAGGAAAACAATTGATTGACATAGGAAGTATTATTCCGATTATGGAAAAAGACGGTGAATAAAATGAAAAAAGGATATTTAATCGCATATTTAGGTGCTACAGCAACAATGGGAATTATTCTCTCAAAAGCCCAGAAAATGACAAAGAAATATGGTCAACCAATAAAAGAAAAGAAGAAAATTTCAGTTGATAAATTAGCAAAAACTGCTGAAAAAGGTGTTAACTTATTATTTGACAAAGTTATTAAATAATTTTATTTATTTATTCAAAGCATCTCTTCTTTGTTGAGATGCTTTATGTATTTTAGGTGCTAATTATGAATAAAGTAATTATAATAGGTTGTCCTGGTAGTGGCAAAACAACATTTGCCGAAAAGCTAAATAAATGTACAGGCATACCATTGTATTATCTTGATGCTATATGGCATAAACCTGACAGAACACATATTCCAAGAGAAGAATTTGACGAAAGAATAATTGAAATATTTAAAAAAGATAAATGGATAATTGATGGCAATTATAAAAGAACCATAGAAATGCGATTAAAAGAATGTGACACAGTTTTTCTTTTTGATTTGCCGACAGAGGTTTGTCTGCGAGGTGCAACCGAAAGGATTGGCAAAGGTCGCTATGACTTGCCGTGGATTGAAACAGAATTAGACCCAGAATTCAAGCTGTTTATTGAAGAATTTTCTGAAAAATCATTACCATATATTTATGAGCTAATCGAGAATTACAAAGAAGATAAACAAGTTATTATATTTAAATCAAGAGAAGAAGCAGATAGGTTTATTGGTGATTTAAATGAATGAAAAGTTAGTTGAATATATTAAAAATAATATTTTACATGAATACTCAAAAAATGAAAGTGGCCATGGAATCGAACATATAAGTTATGTTTTAAATCGCTGTATTAAATTTGCGGAACAGTTTGATAATATTGATTTAAATATTTTATATGCTATTGCTTGTTTTCACGATATTGCTCATCATATTGATAAGAAAAAACACGAGATATTATCAGCACAAATATTCTATAATAACAGTGATATGAAACATTTCTTTACTGATGAAGAAAGAAGAATCATTAAAGAGGGGATTGAAGACCATAGAGCTTCTTCAAATCATAAGCCAAGAAGCGATTATGGAAAAATTGTATCGTCTGCAGACCGTTCAACAGATATTGATGAGTTCTTTAAAAGAACTCATTCATACACATTAAAACATCAACCAAATTGTACAGAATCAGAAATGATTGAACGAGCATACCAACATACACTTGAAAAGTATGGTGACAAAGGTTATGCAAAACACTATCTTGTGGATGATGATTATAATCAATTCAGGTATGAAATAAATTATCTTCTTCAAAATAAAACATTGTTTGAAGAAAAATACAAAAAAGTAAATAACATAGAATGAAGGCTCTGTATTAGCTTACAGAGCCTTCGATTTTTATTCATTAGTAGTTTCGTCTTGTGTATTATCTTCTGTAATAATACTATCGTCTATTTCAGTTGGTTCAACAGGTAATTCACCATCAGAACGTTCCCAAAGATTTTCTTTTGTATTTTTAAAGATAAATAATTTCTTTTTCTTTAATATAATTACAATTATAAGAAGAATTGCAAAACCAAATGAGATAATACAAGCGATACTCATATATGGAATTGAGTATTCAAATATAATATTATGTTCACCACTTGCTACTTTTACACCTATCAATGCATCAGAAATAATGATAATATCATCTTTTGATACAATCTCACCATCTAACTTGATATTCCAACCTTTATCATAAGGAATTGATGTGTAAAGGATTTCATTTTCATCCGCAGTAAATTTACCGGAGATTTTTGTGTCACTGAATTCTTTTATTTCCATCTGACCGGATTTAAGTTCTTCATAGCATTGAACAAATTCATCTTCGTCAACAGTAAACACAAAGAAATCAACATTAGCAGTTTTTTCATCTTCCTTTAAAGGCATTTTAATATTGATTTTTTCATCAACATTATAATACCCTAAATCAAGAATATAACCATCCTTAACATCCATCTTTGTCGATGTTGTGTCTGACTCTACTGAAACCTCGTCCAATTGTCTTGAATATAAATAGATGTAAATATTTCCTTCATTTTTAGCTGTGATATCAACTGAAAGACTTGCGTTTGAATCCTCATCAATTTTTGTAAGCGGAAGCGTTCCGAGAACTTTATTATAAAGTCCTACATCGTTGAGATTTTCAAATGTAAGAGCATAATCAAAATCCTTAATATATATATCATCTGCTCCGCCTGCTAAAATGAAAAACTCCTCTTGTGCTTCAACAGGGTTTAAATAATCATATACATTCCACTCTGTTATTTTATCTGAAACAGTAAATCCAAGTCCTAAATGGTATTTATTTTCATATACTTTGTATATATTGTTTTCAGCTACCTTATCATAAAAAGGACCTTCATCAATTAAATTCTTTCTGTCATAAACATATTTAACAGAAAACATTGAGTTATAAACAGGCGATGTGGGGTTATAGGTAAAGCTATTTATTTTATTTCCGTAAAGCCCTATTGCTTTTTGAAAATTAGCAACTTTTTCATAAGCCATTGATGAGAAGACAGAAACGCCATTGTAATCATACCAACAAGGGTCCATTCTTGTTCTTAAATATGATAATTCTTCCCTATAGAATAAGTCGCTATCATTTTCATGAATTTCGCTTTGAACATCTTTAAAAAAATCATAATCAGCAACAAATGATGTTTTATTCTGATTAGCAACATAATGGCTTGTGTTACATACAATTGTTTCTGCAACGACAGAACAAACAAGTAAAATGGTTAATGCATACGCCTGGTTTTTCTTGCTGGACAATAAAAATAGTACAATTACAAGAAGAATTGCAAAAATAATACTTAATACTACGGTTAACAGAGAAACATTTTTGGAGCCAACCTTGTAAACTGCAAGTATAAAAATTACAAGACAAGCACCAATGCCTATAAGATATTTTTTATCAATGTCGAGTACAATTTTATATGCTTTGTGAGCCATAATTATCAATATAAAACTATACATAAATGACTGACGATATGGCAAGTCATTTGGATAATGCAATCCATGCCATACAAAATTGAAAATATTTATGTTAAAACTGAAGTACATTAGTGCAAGTAATGCAACAGAAGCAACTTTTTCTTTTGAAGATATTTTCTTTGATAACAAAAATACAGGAATAAGAATAAGTGTTAATATTCCGCAATATACATTTGGAAGAACATCTTCGCCACTGCTACGAATCGTTGGCTCAAGACTTGCAAGATGATTTGCCATAAAATCAAAAAAGCTGAAATAACTCTTAGACTCCGTAGGAAAGGTACTTGATGTTGCGGATGATGAACTCAAAACATAAGCAACAGGAATTAGCATACCGCAAAGCAAAAGTGCAGCAGAAAGTGAAGAAAAAGCAAATCTAAAGCCACTATTCAAAAAGAATGAATTTAGAATTCTGTTATCTTTTTCTTCTTTATATTTTAGAACTTTATGTCTTTTATCAAAATTGTCAAGAGAACAGTAGTAATAGTAAAGAAAATATATACAGGAAAAGATGCACATCATAAACCCTATATAATAATTGCAGTAAATTGACAATGCCAGTGCAATAATATAATTAAGGCATTTACCAGAATCGATAATTTTTTCAATACCTAAAACCACAAAGGGAAGAAGGTACATTGCATCAATCCACATAACGTTCCAATAATAAGCAATAAAATATCCGCAGAAAGCATACATAATGCCAAATGCAATGATTTCCGGACCATTGGTTCTATGTGATTTTTTTAAATAATAAGACATTGACATTGAGCTTAATACAGCTTTACAAGCTATCATTGCTGCTACTGCTTCAAATGTATTTTTATGTCCGAAAATTAAAACGAGAATAGCGAAAGGACTTGAAAGGTAATTAAAGAAATTTCCAATAAATGAACTTCCTATGCCGGAATTCCAGGAATATAGAAGAGATTCTCCGGATGTAATTCTATCATACAGTTCTGAAAACAGCGGACCATACTGATGATATAAATCCATTCTGTATACTGTTCTGTCACCAAACGGAATAATTGAGTAACAAAAATATACTAAAACCATTATAAACAACGCAGCTAGTCCTGAAAAGAGTATATATTTGTTATCTTTAATTAAAGAGTTAATTCTTTTTTTCATTTATAGACACCTTTCAAAAAAATATATTTGTAGTATATCATATACAATATTTCTTTTCAAGAAAGTTTTGTAATAACAAGGGACAAGTAATCATAAATATTAAAGAGGTGAAAATTATGGAAAATGTAGTTGCAGAATATAAATATATTGTTTCGTTTATATCGCCAAGATTACACATGTATCTTATGAAAATTTCTGATTTGTTGATAAATGAATTACAAGAAATAAGATTAAGGGCTGACAGGCCTGTTATATTAGTTACAAATTCCGGTTGTAGTTTTTTAACAACAAGCGGTAAAACCAGTTTAATAGTTTCATCCAATTGTGTTTATGCTTACAAAAATGAAATAATCGATACAGTAAATAAAATGTGCGGTTATTCGATGCATAGTCATTATGAAGATTTATTAAATGGATATGTTACATTACCAAATGGTGCAAGGATTGGATTGGTTGGAACTGCAGTATTTGAAAAAGACAAGGTAAAAGGCGTTAAAGATTTTTCCAGTATAAATATCAGAATACCCAGAAATATTGTGGGGATATCTGAAAGTATAATGAATGTTGCTTTCAAAAGTGGTGTAGAAGACTTGTTGATAGTAGGGGCACCGTCTTCAGGGAAAACTACATTGTTAAAGGATATAGTTTATCAATTATCATCGGGTCGTCTTGGTAAATATTATAAAATTTGTGTTGTAGACGAAAGAAAAGAATTATTTCCCACAGATAGAAATATAAAACTTTGTGGTCCAAACACAGATATATTGTCCGGTTACCCTAAAGCCCAAGGCATTTCAATCGCGGTAAGAACACTATCGCCGGATGTTATTGTTTGTGACGAAATCGGTCAAAACAATGAGCTTGACGAAATTATAAACGGAATGAATTCCGGTGTTAATTTTATTTTAACAGTACATGCATCTTCAATCATAGATTTAAAAAATAAATATATATTTAGAAAACTTTTTTCATGTACAAATTTTAATAAAATTGCTCTACTTGCGGGAGACAACAATCCGTGTACAATAAAAAAAATATATGATTACAATGAGATAAAACATGAAGATTACATTGATATTGATAGCGTGTGTAATAATAGTTTTGATTTGTGCCAAGCAAATTAAAAGAAAAACACAGATTATACGGCAGTGTTATTTAATGATTG
>JAZSBY010000095.1:0-6050 GCA_045602655.1 Candidatus Fimenecus sp.
AATACGACACGTGGGCAATTCAGCTCATCTGCAAAACACTCAAGGTTTATTACGACTGTTCAGGCGACGAAAGAATACCCGACGTTATTTACAGGGTGCTTAAAAACTATTATGAGCTGCTTAAAAGTGGCGAAATTAAACTATTTGGTTGGGGTAAATTCAGATGGTTTGAGTCCTTTATTTCAATCAATTTCTTGTACGAAAAGTATAGGGAAGATTGGATTAAGGATTTAGCAAAAATTATTAAAAAGCAAGGTTTTGACTATAACACGGCAGTAGAAAACTGGAAAAAACCAAGTCATGTGTGGAAAATGAATACCCACATAGTAAATATGACTATGATGCTTAAAAGCGAGGCAGTTTCACACGATTTGTTGGGTGAAAAATATACTGATAATGCTGAAAAACTTCGTGAAATTCTCGACAGATACAATGGTACCGCATTTGAGGGATTTACAGGCGACGAGGTGCTTTCAGGACTTGACCCGACAAAGGGTACTGAACTTTGTGCGGTTGTTGAGCAGATGTATTCTTATGAGGAAATTTTTGCCCACACAGGGGATAACAAATGGGCAGAACGCCTTGAAGTCCTCGCATTTAATGCACTTCCTGCAACAATCAGTGAAGATATGTGGACACATCAGTATGTTCAGCAGGTAAATCAGATTGCCTGTCAGAAGACGATGATTATGGCTCCGTGGAGTACAAACGGACCTTATGCACACACTTTTGGTCTTGAACCAAATTACGGTTGCTGCACAGCAAACTTTAATCAAGGTTGGCCTAAGTTTGCTCTTACACCATTTATGCATAATGGAAATACAATAATCAGTGCTGTTATGTTACCGGCTGTTTTAAATGACGATGGTATTACGATTAAGTTAGAAACTAACTATCCTTTTGAAAACAGTATGCGTTATGTGATAGAGTGTGAAAAGGATTTCAACTTTGTAATCCGTATCCCGTCTTTTGCAAAAAATCTTAAAGTAAACGGTAAAGATGAAGAAACTAAAGACCTGGAATTTGCAATAAATACAGGTAAAACAGAAATTGAAATTGAGTTTAGTGCATCACCATTCTTCAAAAAAAGACCAAACGACCTTTATGCTTTCCAGATGGGTTCACTACTTTTCTCTGTTCCCGTTAAATATGAAAAGGAAATGAGGGAATATGTGAAAAAAGGTGTTGAACGCAAATTCCCATATTGCGATTATCAGTTTATACCAACCTCACCGTGGAATTATGGATATTCGAACTCGGATTTTGAAGTTGAGTATAAAGGGATAGGGGATATTCCGTTTTCGCAGGCTGAACCACCTGTAACTATCAAGGCGAATATGCAACAAATCAACTGGGGACTTAAATTCCCATACAGAAGTGTAGCAAGAAAAACACCAAAATCAATACAACCAATTTCAAAGGCTCAGACAATTGAACTCTATCCTTATGGGTGCTGCAGACTCAGAATGACAGAAATGCCGATTTTAAACAGTAAATAAACCGTAAAGCATTATGTTTGAAAGAATATAATGCTTTTTTATTGTATGAAAAGATTGTTAATTTTTTGGCAAATAATACAATTTTCTTTGGCATTATTTTTATTTATTCAGTCATATTGACATAATAGTATGATTTAATATATAATATAAGAGTTGTATTATGCGGTTAAACGCATAGAAAAGAAAGGTAGGATATTTTATGGCTTTTTCTATTAAGGGTATTCATGTGCCTCACAGAAAAAATACTGCCGGAATGTCAGCGGTAAGAATGCCTGTGCCATCAATGGTTACGCTTTTTACAGCTATGCATATTGGTAAGCCGGCAAAACCAATAGTTAAAGTCGGTGACCGGGTATCAGTGGGAACATTGATTGCTGAACAGGATGGATTTGTTTCATCATCCGTTTACTCAAGTATATCGGGAACCGTTAAAAATATTTCAGATTATACATTATCAAACGGAAGGAAAGCTCCTGCAATCACTATTGAATCTGACGGACTTATGACAGTTGATTCATCAATTGCTCCACCACAGGTGAACAGCAAGGAGGAGTTTATTGAAGCAATCAAAAAAAGTGGTATTGTAGGCTTGGGTGGTGCAGGTTTTCCAACTTATGTAAAATTTGCTACTGATAAGAAAATTGATACATTGGTTATCAATGGTGCTGAATGTGAGCCATATATCACAAGTGACTCAATCACAATGGAAGAAAAAGCTGATGATATATTATTTGCAATTGAAACAGCTGATAAGTATTTTAATTTTGACCAAATTGTAATCGGAATTGAAAGAAATAAAAGGTCAGCAATTGCTAAGATGAAGGAAGTAACTGCTAAAAACAGTAAAATTAAGGTTGTTGTTCTTGAATCAACATACCCGCAAGGTGGCGAAAAAGTTCTTGTGTACCGTACTGTTGGCAGAACAATTAAGGTAGGACAGCTTCCGGCAGATGTTGGGTGTATCGTTAGTAATACATCCACTATGGCAAATATTGCAAACTATATAAAAACAGGTATGCCACTTGTTGAAAAGACAATTACAGTTGATGGCGGTTCTGTTAAAGAACCAAAGAATGTTATTGTTCCTATCGGTACACCTATTGGTGATGTGTTTGAATTTTGTGGCGGTTTCACAAGTGAACCTGAAAAAGTTCTCTATGGCGGACCGATGATGGGTATTGCAGTTCCTGACTTGTCAGTTCCTGTGCTCAAACAGACAAACGCAATTCTTGCATTAGATAAAAAAGAAACAAAAACAGAAAAAACAACCGCTTGTATTAAATGCGGAAAATGTACAAACAGTTGTCCTTTCGGCATCAATCCTGCCGCTATTGCAAAGGCATATAACAACAAGGATATAGAGTTAATCGAAAAACTTGGTGCAGATACTTGTATGCTCTGTGGATGCTGTGCTTATGTTTGTCCTGCAAAGCGTCCTTTGGTTGGTACAAATAACCTTGCAAAGGCAATGCTTATGGCAGACCGTGCAAAGAAAAAGGAGGGTAATGCATAATGGAAAACAAACTTCATATTTCATTGTCCCCACATATCCGCAGCAAAAACTCAACTCAAAGGACAATGCTCGATGTTATTATCGCTCTTGTTCCTGCATCTGTTGCAGCGGTTATCCTTTTTGGACTTAATGCATTACTTGTTATTGCAGTTTGCGTTGTTTCAGCAGTGGTGGCAGAGGCACTTTTTAACCTTGCAATTAAGAAAGAACAAACAATAGGGGATTTAAGTGCAGCAGTAACAGGTTTGATTTTAGCGCTTAATCTTCCTGCAAATATTCCTTTATGGCAGGCGGCAGTAGGTTCAATCTTTGCTATGGTTATTGTAAAAGGAATTTTTGGTGGTCTTGGAAAAAACATTGTTAACCCTGCAATTGCATCACGCGTGTTTATGCTTATTGCATTTGGTTCAATGACTGCTTCAGTTTTCCCAAACGGAGTGGATACAACATCAGGGGCAACCCCACTTACAGACCTTGCAAATGACAGAGCAGTTAATCTTTTAGATTTATTCCTTGGCAAATGTGGTGGTGCGCTTGGTGAAACTTGTTCATTGGCACTTCTCATTGGTGGGATTTATCTTCTTGTCCGTAAAGTAATTACTTGGCATATTCCTGTTGCATTTATCGGCACAGCATTCCTCTTTACATTGGCTGTTGAAGACGGTAACCTTGAAACAACCCTTGCCTGGGTACTTTCAGGTGGACTTATATTGGGTGCTATATTTATGGCAACTGATTATGTGACATCCCCGTCTACTGCAAAGGGCAAACTTATCTTCGGCATCGGTGCAGGTGTTGTTACCGTGCTTATCCGTTTCTGGGGCGGATATCCCGAGGGCGTTACTTTTGCAATTCTTCTTATGAATATTGTAAATCCATACATTGATTCATTAACCCCAAGAAAAATTTTTGGAGGTAAGAAGAAATGAAAAAATACATAAAAAGTATTATCTCCCTTACATTGATTTGTGCTGTTATGGCTGTTGCATTGGCTGCAACCAATTCTGTAACTGCTCCACTTATCGAAAAAAATGCAAGTGCAGCAGCAAATAAGGCTCTACTTGTTGTAATGCCAGACGGTGGCGATTTTACAGCAGTTGATTTATCAAAATTCACTCTTCCCGAAACAGTAACGGAAGCATACACAGCCTCCAACGGTGGTTGCGTGGTTAAACTTAATACAACAGGTTACGGTCCCAATATGATTATTATGTGTGGCATAGATGCAAATGGTGTTGTAACAGGTGCCGTTTGTCTTTCAAGTAACGAAACACTTAGTCATGAGAAAACCTATGGCGAAACAACAAAAGGTGCAACAATAGAAAATGTTGATGATATTGCAACAGTTTCCGGTGCTACAATGACAACGGGTGCATATAAAAATGCCGTTAAGGATGCTCTTAACACAGCAGTTATCCTTGGTGGTGGTAGTGCTGATATCCGTACAGAGGAAGAAATCCTTGCAGATAATCTTGCAACTGCACTTCCGGCAGGTGAAGGCAAGTTTACAGAGATGTTTATCAGCGAAAAACTTGAAAATGTGTCTGCAATTTATGTTGCCGATAACAACGCAGGCTTCGTTTATGTAACAGTTGTCAATGATGAAGAAATCTTTATTGGCGTTGACGCAAACGGCGTGGTTGTTTCAGATGTGGCAGATGATGTTAAAGCAAACATCGAAGCAGATGCAAAGATTATGCTTGAGGTATCTCTACAAGAGGTTGATATTACGAAATATGAAGATATGCCAAAGCAGATTGATAAGGCATACAAAACATCATCCGGTAATTATGTTGTTGAACTTCACACAGCAGGCTTCGGTATCAATGGTGACCAGTATTACAGCCCGTCAGGTGAATATATATACATTATGGTTGCTTTGACAAACAAGGGAGAAATAATAAATTGTGAAACAGTTAAGCAGTCTGAAACAGATGGTGTAGGCTCAATCTGTGCAGATAAAGATTTCAGTTCACAATATATCGGTAAAGATGGAAACACATATAAAGATATCGACACTGTTGCAGGTGTAACACTTACTACACAGGGTTACAGAAGCGGTATCGGTAAGGCTATTGAAGCCGTTAAGATAATGGAAGGAGTGGCTTGATTTTGAGTAAACAGAATAATATGTCAATTCTCTTAAAGGGCCTTCTCCGTGAAAATCCGGTTTTCGTGCTTATTCTCGGTACATGTCCCACACTTGCAACAACAACATCCGTTGATGGTGCATTGGGTATGGGTCTTGCAACAATGGCAGTTTTAATCTGCTCAAATATTGTTATTTCACTATTGAGAAAATTCATACCGGATACAGTGAGAATTCCTTGCTATATCGTTGTTATCGCAGGTTTTGTAACAGTTGTACAGATGCTCATTCAGGCTTTTATTCCTGATTTGTATGAAACTTTGGGTGTCTATCTTGCTCTTATTACAGTTAACTGTATTATTCTTGGTCGTGCAGAAATGTTCGCAGGTAAAAATTCAGTTGGCAAGTCAGCACTTGATGGTATCGGTATGGGTATCGGTTTCACAATCGCACTTCTTGCGATGTCAACAATCCGTGAGGTGATTGGTGCAGGTTCATTTATGGGAAATGAAATTCCTTTCCTTGTAAATAACGGCTTGACAATCAGTATCCTCGTAAAAGCTCCCGGCGGACTTATGGTTTACGGTCTTCTTATTGCACTTGTAAATAAGATTACAAAGGGCAAACTCATTAAGAAAAAGGAATTTTCTTGTGAGGGTTGTCCGTCAGCCGCAAGCTGTCACGGTGGATGTTCAGCAGAAAAGGAGGACAAATAAATGGATGTTATTAAAACCGTAATTATCATTATTATGTCTTCTGTTCTTGTTGATAACTATGTTCTTAGCAGATTCCTGGGTATTTGCCCGTTCCTTGGTGTTTCAAAGAAGGTTAATCAGTCAGTTGGTATGGGTGTTTCGGTTATCTTCGTTATGCTTGTTGCAACTGCAGTAACATGGCCAATTCAGGCTTATGTTCTTGAACCACTTAAAATGGGATATATGCAGACAAT
>JAZSBY010000096.1:0-25044 GCA_045602655.1 Candidatus Fimenecus sp.
CTTTTTGAATTCATCACAAACTGCAGGAGGAGCTGTGAAAACAGTAGGAACGGAAACTTTGCTTCTACCGTTCTTTTTAAGTCCTTCGTAAACATCGTTTGTCCACTCTTTAAGTTGAGCCATTGTCATGTGTGGGCAACCAACAAAGCAGAGTTTTGGAGTTGCATCAGGATTTTTCCACATAACAGGATATGATTTCTTTACTCTTTCAAGTTCAGCATCATCAATAACATAAACCTGTGCATTTTCTGTGATGAGTGACTCACCCATTTCAACTGCTTCAGGAGTAAGACCTGCGATATGATAAAGACCAACAGCACCGTTTGATGCACAAGCAGCACCAAAGTCTTTAAGATATGCTTTATTATCAGCATTAAGTTCAGTACCAAGCCATTCGTTCATGCCTTTAACATAAGGAACATCTTCCATAACTTTCATACCGATTGCAGAACCTAAAATCTGTGCTTCAGGCTTCTTCTGGCATTTAACTTCGATAATCCAAGTTGCTTTTCTGCCCTCGTCTGTAAGAAGACCAAAATCAGGAACAAAACCTGCGATTGAGCCCATCATTTCAATAAGACCTGAGTTACGGTTGCAACGAGCACCGATAACAGAGTTTGCGTATGCAACAGCACTTGACTCTGCCCATGAAAGAATATCACCTTTTTTAGGTGTGTTGCCTACTTCATCAAGATAGCAAGCACAAGTGTAAGCATTATCATCAAGAAGACCCATTTTACGAAGCTGTTCGTTGTATGAATCCTGCTTTGAATACATAAACTTTTTGAAAACAAAGTTCTTTAAGAAATCTGACGGAACATTTGGGTCAAAAGGTTTTGGGTCAACAGAGAATTTCTGCTTTGATTTAACTCCTGCGTTAAGGAGCTGGTCCATCAAATCAAAAACAGGAGTCATCATTTTAAGACCGAAACTTGTAACAAGATGTCCCTTTTCACTTGTAACAGGAACCATTCTTTCTGCACCGAATGTTTCGCCGTACATAACAAGTGTTTTCATAACTTTAGCCATAACTTCGCCTTGTTCGCCGTTGAGCATAGCCTGCTGTTCGGCTGTAAGTTGCATTGCCATGTTAAGCACCTCTTTAATAATTTATTAACATTTTATAGTTTACTCTTAATAACTCAAAGTGTCAATGAGAAATTGTTAAATTTTTGACTAATTTATTTATATTTATTGTAATTAGAAAATATTGTGATATAATTTTCTTATCGCTTACAAAATAACTATATAAGGAGGTTAACTCCCTTGATTTATCCAATCCCACAAAAAAATGAGCTTAACGGAAAAGAATTATTTATCAAATCTGTTTTTGTTTCAGGTGAATTTAAAGAAATTGCTGAAAAAGTTTTAAAAGACTATAACATTGATTGCAACAATGGATTGAATGTTGTTTTTAAGTATGAAAACAGCAAGGAAACAACATATTCCGAAGAAACAGCACGCCTTACTGACGAAAAGTATATAATTATTACTTCTGAAAATGAGGTTATCGTTAAGGTTTCTTGTGAAAAAGGTGCTTTCAGAGGTGCACATGCCCTTGCAAAACTCATTGTAAAGAATGAACTTAAAGAAGGTACACTTACTGACTACCCTCTTTTTAAAACTCGTGGATATATTGAAGGATTTTATGGTCCCACATGGGAAAACAGTAAACGACTTTCTGTTATGAAGCTTATGGCATCATACGGAATGAACACTTTTTTCTATGCTCCAAAGGATGATATTTATCACAGAGAAAAATGGCGTGACCTTTACCCTGAAAATGAACTTACACAGCTAAAAAATCTTTTCGACTATGCTTGTGATAATTTCCTTGATTTTCATTGGACAATTGGCCCCGGACTTACATACAAATACACATCTGACGAAGATTTTGCACAACTTATCAACAAAATTAAAAGTGTGTATGATATTGGTGTTCGCAATTTTGGTCTTTTGCTTGACGATATTCCTTGGGATTTCCAATATGAGGATGACAAAAATGCTTTTGACTCCGTTGTCGATGCACATATCTATCTTGTTAACAAAACCTATACTGCTCTTAAAGAAATTGATTCCTCAATTAAGTTGACGGTTTGTCCGACTCAGTATAGCGGTAACTGTAACGAGTACTATATCACAAAATTTGGTTGCAATATTCCTGCAGATGTTGACCTTTTTTGGACAGGTGCTGAAATTTGTTCCCGTGTGCTTACTGTCAGAGAAGCAGATGAGTTTACTTATGCAACAAACCATCGTCCACTTTATTGGGATAACTACCCTGTTAACGATTGCGAAATGTTTCAGGAAATGCACATGGGTGCACTCATCGGCAGAGATAAGGAACTCTATAAACATTGCGAAGGTATTATTTCAAATGTTATGGAGTTTGCAGAGTGTTCTAAAATCCCGCTTATGACAGTTGCAGACTTTTTGTGGAATCCACTCTCATATAATCCTGATGATTCATTAAAAAATGCTCACAAAGAAATATTAGGTGACAATGCTGATAGTTTTTCCTACTTTGCCGACCATCTTTGTGTATCATGTCTTTCAAGATATGCCTCCTCTTATATGGGAGAAGTTTTATCAAAAGTTTCTTTCCTTGAATCAATCGAAAAAAAGGAAGAAGCACTTGAACTTTTAAGTTCTTACATTTCTGATATGAAAAAGTGCTTAGTTCTCATAAGTGACACGAATGTACCTCTTTTTGCAGAATTGCAGAAATGGGTCAGAAAATTCGCAATGTGTTGTGATTTGCTTGATGATATATATGTTGCAAAAGAAAACCCAACAAATGAAAACAAAACAAGACTTTCCGAAAAGCTTCAAAAATACAATAGCGACGGTACTATTCTTACCGGTTTCTGCCTGAGAGAAATGGCTGAAAAAACAATAGCAAGAATCTAAAAAACAAAATGCAACTCTACAAAGCTATAAGCACAACAGAGTTGCATTTTTTCTATTCTTTATTTCATCCTATTTTTGCAGTTTTTCATACAGTGTTTATCGAAACTTGGATTAAATGCATAGAAATTTTTCTTATCAAGTTTATCCGTTACTAATTGTAAACCTTCCCCAAATCTTTGATAGTGCACAATTTCTCTCTCACGAAGGAATTTAATCGGGTCACGAACATCGGGGTCATCAACAAGTCTTAAAATATTATCATAGGTTGTTCTTGCCTTTTGCTCTGCCGCAAGGTCTTCATGAAGGTCAGTTATAACATCACCTTTTGACTGAAAATACATTGCTGAAAAAGGTGTACCGCTTGCTGCAACTGTATAAAGTCCTGTTGTATGGTCAACGAAATACTTATCAAAACCACTCTTTTTAATCTCATCAATAGTCAGGTTTCTTGTAAGCTGATAAACAATAGCACCAACCATTTCTAAATGGGATAGTTCTTCTGTTGCTATATCCGTTAAAAGTCCTTTGAGTTCAGGTAACGGCATACCGTATCTTTGTGAAAAATATCGCATTGATGCTGCAAGTTCTCCGTCTGGACCCCCAAATTGTGAGATTATGACTTGTGCTAATTTTGGATTTGGATTCTTTATTTTTACAGGATATTGTAATTTCTTCTCATATTGAAACATCAGCAATCACACTCCGTATATTCCCAAGGCCATGGATTTTTTACCCACGCTAAACCACTGTCTGATTTATGAGTAAGTGGTCCAAAACATTCTTCATATTCTTCTGTCAATTCTTTTGCTCTCTCGGTATATTTCCTGTGCATTTCTAAAGCTTTTTCGTCGCATGGATGAGTATCAAGATACAAATGAAGCTCCCAAGCGGCAAATTTTACTGCGGAAAGTTCTCGCATAAGTTTACATTTATTCACAGCACTTACCTCCGTAGAATTTTTTATTTAAAACAGGAAATAGTGTGCCGTTGCACAAGGCTTCTTCACTTGTATATGTCATTAAATCCGTCTGAAAAGGCACATAAGCCATTGCAACAACTGTGCATTCAGGAAGATGTGGCATTTCTTTGCAGATGCACATACATTCTTTTTGTTCCATTTTTACATATCTCCTTTTGATTTTTAGGTATGTTTAAAAACACATCTAAATCATTCTATTCAACACAAAATGAATTGCTAATTATATTGAAAAGTATCTTGTAAAATGGTAATATATTCATATGTGAGGTGTTACGATGGATAATGATAATAATAAAAGTAAAGTTAAAGCATATCTTAAAATATTAACTTCTGAAGAAACAAGTTTAAGAAAGATT
This sequence comes from Candidatus Fimenecus sp., assembly GCA_045602655.1. Taxonomy (GTDB): domain Bacteria; phylum Bacillota; class Clostridia; order Oscillospirales; family Acutalibacteraceae; genus Fimenecus. The sequence continues at coordinate 4,246 of JAZSBY010000096.1, forward strand.
CCTTTCTACTTATTTTTATTAGGTGTTTTAGTTTGTCTTCTAATCTTCAAAATTAGCGAAACAAATAAATATCTTAAGATAATTGCTGAAAACGGAAATGTTGTAGTCGAAAATCAAACAAACGATGAAAACTACGAGTCAGTATTAAACATTTATACTGAAGACGCTAAAAGACCAGAGGATATACTGCCAAATCCTAAAGAAGATATAACTGATAAAAATGACAGTAATGGTAATACAGAACCAACTAATGATTTAACATATCAGCAAACAGAAACCAGCGAAAATATCACAAATAATAGTCAAAATACAACCTATGTGATTAACACTTCAAGCAAAAAAATTCACAAGCCAGATTGCTCCTTTGTTGTAAGAACAAAGGAAGAAAACAAAAAAACAGTTACGCTTTCAGAGGACGAATTAAAGGAATATATAAATAACGGACACGAATTATGTAAAACATGCGGAGGAAAATAAAATGAATATTAAAGAAATCTTATCAAAAGTTGACCATACATTACTTTCTCAAAATGCAACTTGGGAAGAAATCAAAGCAATTTGCGATGATGGAATGGAATATGAAACAGCATCTGTTTGTATTCCTGCATCATATGTAAAACAGGCAAAAGAATATGTTTCTGATAAACTTGCTATTTGTACTGTAATAGGATTTCCTAACGGATATTCAACTACCGCAACAAAAGTTTTTGAAACGGCAGATGCTGTTAAAAATGGTGCTGACGAAATTGATATGGTAATCAATGTAGGTTGGTTAAAGGATAAAAAATACAATGAAATTCTTGATGAAATCAACGCAATAAAAGATGCTTGTAACGGCAAAATATTAAAGGTTATAATTGAAACCTGTCTTTTAACTGATGAAGAGAAAATAAAAATGTGTGAAATCGTTTCCGTGTCAAATGCTGATTTCATTAAAACTTCAACAGGCTTTTCAACCGGTGGTGCAACAAAAGAGGATATTGAACTTTTTGCAAAGCATACTACTAATGGCAAAAAAATCAAGGCTGCAGGCGGAATTGCATCACTTATGGATGCGGAAGATTTTATAAAACTTGGTACTTCTCGTCTTGGTACAAGCAGAATTGTTAAAATAATTAAAAACGAACAAGGTAGTGGATATTGATGAAATACAAACGTGTTTTCCTGATTGTGCTTGATAGTTTCGGTATCGGTAACGCACCTGATGCTGAAAGTTTTGGTGATTTGGGTGCAAATACACTTAAAAGCATTTCAAAATCAGAAAAATTTAATATTCCTAATCTCTCAAAACTTGGACTTTGCAATATAGATAGTGTTGAGTTGAAAGACTTTACATTCCCTATTGGGAAATATGGTGCTTTACAGGAATTATCTAAAGGAAAAGACACAACAATCGGTCATTTTGAGATTGCAGGTATTATTTCAGATAAACCAATGCCTACTTATCCTCAAGGATTTCCTGATGAAATCATAAAAGAGTTTGAAAGTCAAACTGGTTGCGAAACACTTTGCAATAAACCTTATTCAGGTACACAAGTTATTGCAGATTTTGGGGAAGAACACATTAAAACAGGCAAACTTATTGTTTATACCTCTGCCGACAGTGTTTTTCAAATTGCGGCACATACTGACATTGTTCCACTTGAAAAACTTTATGAGTACTGTAAAATCGCAAGAAATATACTTGTTGGCGAACACGCGGTAGGTCGAGTAATCGCAAGGCCATTCAACGGAGAATATCCATTTACAAGAACTGCAGACAGACACGATTTTTCAGTTGAACCACCAAAGGAAACAATGCTTGATATACTAAAGACAAATAATTTTGATGTTATTTCAGTTGGTAAAATTGCTGACATTTTTACAAATCGCGGTATTACTGAAAAGTACTATACTCAATCAAACAATGACGGTATGAACATAACACTTGAACTGCTTAATAAAGATTTTAATGGCTTGTGTTTTACAAATCTTGTTGATTTTGATATGAAATATGGTCACAGACGCGATGTTGACGGATATTCAAATGCAATAAGTGAATTTGACAATTGGTTAAACAGATTTATACCAGTAATGCATAATGACGATTTATTGATTATTACTGCTGACCATGGATGTGACCCTGCATATAGCGGAACAGACCACACAAGAGAACAAGTACCTTTACTGATATATTCAAAGAATATTGAACCGGAAAATCTCGGCACAATTAAAGGCTACAATTATATAAGTAAAGTGATTTTAGATAACTTTGGTTTAAGGTGATTTTATGGATAAAAAAGACCTTTTTAAACTTGCAAAAGATGCTATGCAAAATTCTTATGCACCATATTCAGATTATAATGTTGGTGCTGCTCTCCTTTGTAAAAACGGAAACGTTTATAAAGGATGTAACATTGAAAATGCATCATACTCACTGACAAATTGTGCTGAAAGAACTGTAATTTTTACAGCTGTTGCAAATGGTGAGAGTGAATTTGAAGCAATCTGCATTGTTGGTGGTAAAGATGGTGTAATAACAGACTATGCCATGCCTTGTGGAGCTTGCAGACAGGTTTTAGCAGAGTTTTGCGATGCTGATTTTAAAGTATATGTTGGTGTAAGCGAAGATGATGTAAAAGAGTATAAATTGTGCGATTTAATCCCCTATTCATTTGACAAAACTAGATTAGGTGACTGATATGAGAATTTACGATATTATAGAGAAAAAGCGTGACGGACTAAAGCTCACAAAAGAGGAAATTGACTTTTTTGTTCAGGAATATACAAAAGAAAATGTTGAAGATTATCAAGCATCAGCATTACTTATGGCTATTTTTATAAACGGAATGGATGAGGAAGAAACTGTAAATCTCACTGAAAGTATGGCTTGTTCCGGTGATATGCTTGATTTATCAGCAATTTCTGGAATTACAGCAGATAAGCATTCTACAGGCGGTGTCGGTGACAAGACATCACTTGTTGTTGCACCCATTTGTGCGTCACTTGGCATTAAAATGGCAAAAATGAGTGGTCGAGGTCTTAGTCATACAGGCGGTACAATTGATAAACTTGAAAGTATCAATGGCTTTAATGTTACACTTGATACTGACGATTTCTTTAAACAAGTGAACGAAATTGGTGTTTCAATAATTGGGCAGACAGGCAATCTTGCTCCTGCCGATAAAAAAATTTATGCTTTGCGTGATGTAACTGCAACCGTCGGCAATATTTCACTTATTGCATCAAGTATTATGAGTAAGAAAATCGCAGCAGGGGCACAAAATATTGTTCTTGATGTCAAGTGTGGTAACGGTGCATTTATGAAAGACGAAGATAGTGCCACAGAGCTTGCCGAAATGATGGTTAAAATCGGTAAAAAATGCGGTCGTAATATGGCTGCTGTTATTACAAATATGGATATTCCCCTGGGTTCGAATGTTGGTAATGCACTTGAAGTAAAAGAGGTTGTTGACATTCTCAACAATAAGGGTGATAAACAGTTAAGAGAGCTTTGCTTGGTACTTTCTGCAACTATTTTAAGCATCTCTTATGATTGGACTTACGAAGAAGCATATAAAAAGGCCGAACAATCACTTAATGACGGCTCAGCTTATAAAAAGTTTATTGAATTTGTAAATGTACAAGGCGGAAATAGTGATTTCACCACCCTGCCCTTTGCCAAGAAATCACTTGAAATAAAAGCTCAAAAAGACGGATACATTCAGAGCATTGATTCACGAATTGTTGGTGAAAGTGCTGTTTTACTTGGTGCAGGTCGTGAAAAGAAAACAGATACCATTGATTACGGTGCAGGAATCATACTTTACAAAAAGACTTGTGATAAAGTTTCAGTTGGTGATACAATCGCAACACTTTATGCCGAAAATGACGAACGACTTAAAAATGGTGAAAAGCTTTTCAATACATCTTATGTAATTGGTGAAGAAAAGCCTGTAGCAATGCCGTTGATTTATAAGACAATAAGATAATGAAAAAATCCCACATTATTGTGGGGTTTTTGTTATATATGGTCTTATTTTGTATGCTGATAAAGATGCTAAGATTATGCAGATTATTTCTTTTGGTAAGAATGGCAGGAAAACTGCCTGAATAAACCATATTGCTGAATAATCACTTTTATTGTAAACATTTGTGATGAATGCAAAGTATAAAATGCCAATTATGTAGATTACTGAAATACCAAGTATAGAAATGATTATATTATACCATATTTTGCGATTTTTATGTTTTTGTACAAGAACACCAATTATTACTGATGAGACTAAAAAACCGATTATAAAGCCAAAATTAGGCATTAAAACATAGCCTAATCCCCCACCGCCTGAAAAGATTGGCAAGCCGATTAGACCAAGAACAATATAGACACCAATTGCAAGAGCTGATGTCTTTAATGGTAATACAAGTGCTGTAAGCAAAACAAAAAATGTCTGCAAGGTAATTGGCATTATATTGGGCATTGGAATTCGTATAAATGAGCCGACACATATCAAGGTGCAGAATAATGCTGACAATGTCAAGGTTGTAATTAATTTTTTTCTTTTCATTTTAATCTCACACTAACATCACCAGATGAAATCTCTTCAATTTCGCCATTTTCATTTCTTACAAGCAAATGACAATCATCTGTAATATCAATAACTGTTGCCGGTCTTGTGTTTTCACCTGATATGATGTTAATTTCTTTGCCTGTTAAATATGAATATTTCTTATATCTTTTTACAAAATCTGTATCATAGCCATTATACATATCAAAAAATCGATTTACTACATCAGCTACAATTTTTTCCTTGATATTTTCTTCTGTATTTCCCGGGAAAATCGCAGTTGCAATATCTTTTATTTCATCAGGAAAATCATTTTCAGGTGCAATAACGTTTATACCGATACCTACAACAGCATAGTCGAGCATTTTGTCAGAGTTTATTGCTCCTTCAGTAAGTATTCCACACACCTTTTTACCGTCGATATAAATATCATTGACCCATTTGATTTTGACATCATTCTTATTATATTTCATTACAGTTTCAGCAACAGAAACTGCCGCCATAACTGTCAGAAAAAGTGATTTTTCGGCAGAAAATTCAGGATATAAAAGCAGAGAAAAGTATATTCCTGTACCGTTTGGGGAATAAAAAGAACGACCCATTCTGCCCCTGCCACATGTCTGACTTAAGGCTATAACGAGTTGATTGTCTTTTTCACCCTGTGAACCTATTTTTTTCAAATAATTATTTGTAGAATCAATTTCTTGGAAAATTGTTATATTCAGTTTTTGGTTTAAATATTGCTCTAATACTTTCTTATCCAAAATAATCACCGCAATTATTATATATTGAAATAATAAATTATGCAAGAAAAAAGGACTCAAAACGAGTCCTTTAATTCTATAAATGCCAAATTTCTTCTGCGTATTGTTTAATTGTTCTGTCAGATGAGAATTTACCTGCATTACACATATTGAGCCAACACTTTTTATAAAATTCTCTTCTGTTTTTATAATCTGCATTAACTCGTATCTTTGTATCAACATAATCATTGAAATCAAGAAGTAAATAATAATGGTCCGGCTTATGCCATGATGCACCTTTTAAAATTGAATCATATAGCTCTTTAAAGATTTTTGTTTTACCATCTTTAAGAGTTCCGTCAACAAGAGCATCAAGAACACGCTTGATTTTCTTATCAGTTTCATAAAGTTCTTTTGAAGAATAATTTTCTTTTATTTCTTCAATATTTTCCACACGAGCACCGAAAATATAGTTATTCTCTTCTCCTGCTTCTTCAACAATTTCAATGTTTGCACCATCATAAGTTCCAAGTGTTACTGCACCATTGAGCATAAGTTTCATATTGCCCGTACCGGAAGCCTCTGTACCTGCAGTGGAAATCTGTTCACTGACAGCGGCAGCAGCAACAAGTTTTTGAGCATAAGAAACATTATAATTCTTAACGAATACAACTTTGATATATTTTGACACTTCCTTATCATTATCAATAAGTTTTGCGATTTCGTTAATGAGTTTTATTATGCCTTTTGCACGAGCATATCCCGGTGCTGATTTTGCACCGAAAATAAATGTTGTTGGTGTAAAGTCTTTAAATGTGCCATCTTTGATTTCAAAATAAAGTTCAAGAATAGCAAGTGCATTAAGCAACTGTCGTTTATACTCGTGAAGTCGTTTAATCTGAATATCAAAAATTGAGTTTTCGTCTATATCTACGCCATCGTGAACTTTAATATAATCTACTAATTGTTTCTTCTTTGTTTCCTTTATTGCAATAAATCTGTCAAGGACATTGTCATCGTCTGCATACTTTTCAAGCTCTTTAAGTCTGTCAAGGTTAGTTACCCACTCATTAGAGCCTAAAAGTTCTGTAACAAGTGCTGATAGTTCACGATTACAAAGCAACAACCATCGTCTTTGTGTGATACCATTAGTTTTATTCTGGAATTTTTCAGGATAAAGGTCGTACCAATCCTTCAAAACATCTGTTTTAAGAATATCAGTATGAATTCTTGCAACACCATTTACATACTTTGAGCAGAAAATTGCAAGATATGCCATGTGCACTCTCTTATCCTGAATAATCTGCATTTTTTCAGCTTTTTCTTTTTGAATACTCGCTGTTTTAAGTTCTTTTTTGAGCATCTTGTCAAGCTGTTTTATAATATCAACAACCTGTGGAATTGTATCCCGAACAATCTTTAAGTCCCATTTTTCCAATGCTTCCTGCATTATTGTATGGTTAGTATAATTGAACACCTTTTTGCAGATTTCAACAGCATTTTCAAAATCAATTTTTTCGTTAACTGTTAAAAGTCTTATAAGTTCAGGAATTGAAATTACAGGATGAGTGTCATTTAATTGAATTGTGATATAATCTGAAAATTTCGTGAAATCGTTACCGTGAATACCCTTAAATTTTCTTATGATATCCTGTAAAGATGCACTTGAGAAGAAATACTGCTGTTTAAGTCGCAGTTTCTTACCTTCATTGTTATCATCGTTTGGATAAAGAACACGAGAAATGTCTTCTGCTCTGTTTTTAAGTGCAACTGATTTGTCGTATTTTTGAGAATTGAACAAATCAAAATCAAAAGGTACAAGTGCTTCGCTCTGCCATAATCTTAATGTACCAATATTATCCGTATTATAGCCAATAATAGGCATATCATAAGGTATAGCCTTAACAGACATGTCTTTAAAGTCTATAGTCACTGCGTCGTTTTCAATTCTTTTTGACCACGGGTCACCCCATTTTGTCCAATCGTCTGCAGTTTCTGTTTGAAAACCATCAACAATATCCTGTTTAAAAAGACCATATTTATAACGAATTCCATAACCGTCAAGCGGAACATTAAGTGTTGCGGCACTATCAAGGAAGCAAGCAGCAAGACGACCTAAACCACCATTACCCAGGGCAGCATCTTCTATATCTTCAAGTGATTTTAAAGATACACCATAGGTGTTTAATTCACTTTCAATTTCATCATAAATACCCAACGAAACGAGGTTATTATAAATTGAGCGTCCCACAAGAAATTCTGCAGAAAAATAAAATGCTGTTCTTTTTTTAATTCGCTGATTTCGGCTGTTTTTCCAATTATCTGAAATTAAAGACATAACTGCACTTGAAATTACATCGTGTAATTCGTATGAACTCAATTCCTTTATATCTTTTAAATATTTACTTTTTGAAAGCATTATTGCTTCATTAACAATCTGTGACATTTATTTTACTCTTTTCTTTGTAGGTATTCTTTGGTATAGGCTTGTGTAGTATCTCAATTTTTCAGAAAGCTCATTTGTTATATAATCAGGCTTCGCTCTCCACTGCCAATTGTTTTCAGTAGTTGACGGAAAATTCATTCTAGCTTCATTTCCAAGACCCAAAAGGTCTTGCATAGTGACAATTGCAGTGTCTGAATTACTTGACCATACCGCTTTCATGAATCCCCAGTTATAGCCTTCTTTTCGTGTCAGACGAAGATACTCTCTCGCTCTTTTGCGAGTTTTTCGAGGTGCAGTCTTAGTCATATAGCCAATAATTGTATCATTATCGTGAGTTCCTGCATAGGCAACTGAGTTTTTAGTAAAATTATGAAGAAGATAATCGTTTTCGTCATCGGTATCAAAAGCAAATTGTAAAACTTTCATTCCGGGATACTTACTTTGTTTAAGCATTCTCTTTACAGCAGGAGTTAAAAAGCCTAAATCTTCTGCTATGATTTCTTTTTTTCCTAAATCTTGCTCAATTTCACGGAAAAATTCTATTCCGGGGCCCTTTCTCCACTCACCTGTTTTTGCTGTTTTGGAACCTGCCGGGATGCAATAATATGACTCAAAACCTCTGAAATGGTCAATGCGAATCACATCGCACATATTACACAGATGTTCAATGCGTTTCTTCCACCAAGAATAGCCGTCTTTCTCCATGTAATCCCAGTTATAAAGCGGATTTCCCCACAACTGACCATCCTCGGAAAAGGCGTCAGGAGGACAACCTGCAACCTCAATAGGGTTACAGTCTTCATCAAGTAAGAATTGATTAGGATTTGCCCATACATCGGCACTATCCCCTGCAACATAAATAGGAATATCCCCTATAATTTTTATTCCGTTTTCTTTGGCGTATTTCTTCAAATCAAACCATTGTTCAAAAAATAAAAATTGAATAGTTTTATAAAACTCAAATTCATTTTCAAGGTCTGTTTTCGCTTTGATTATCGCTTCTTTTTTTCTTAATTTTATTTCCCTATCCCACTCGTTCCATGGCTTTCCTTTGTAATAGTCTTTTAAAGCCATATAAAGAGCAAAATCATCAAGCCAAAAACTGTTTTTATTACAAAACTCTCTGTATTTTTCGTCAGGTTTAAAATTATTAAAGGCTTTTCTTAAAACTGTAAATCTGTTTTCAAAAAGCTTATTATAATCGACTTTATCAGGGTTGTTCCCCCAATCAACACCGCTATAATCCTCTCTTTTTAACAAATCTTTTTCGCACAAAAAATCAAAATCAATAAAGTATGGATTTCCTGCAAAAGTTGAAAAAGATTGATATGGGGAATCTCCATAACTTGTGGGACACAAAGGCAAAACCTGCCAATAAGTCTGACCACTGTTTTTGAGAAAATCAACAAATCTGTATGCTTCTTGACCTAAGGTACCAATGCCTGTTTTACCCGGCAAAGAAGATATATGCATTAAAACGCCACTTGTTCTCATAAAATCACCTGACAAAACTATATAATTTTTGAAGGAAAATGTCAATCACATATAAGTCTTTCATTGATTTTATCAAAGATATGAATTCTGTCAATATCAATTTTAAATTTATATTTTCTATTCCTCGTGATTACGTTATTTGATGCTATATTCGCAATAATTTTTTTATCATTGAGATTTCCATATAAATAATAGTCCGCACCTGTCATTTCTGCAATATCAACATACAAATCAAATGTATTATCTAAATCTTTTCCCTGCACAATTGATAAATCTTCAGGTCTAACGCCTAAAATTACATCTTTATTATCGTACATTACAAGATAATCATTCATACGATGAGGAAGATTAATCTCACAATTATCAAAACTCAGAATATATTCTTCTTTTTTCTTTTTAACTTTGCAATCAATAAAATTCATCTGTGGTGAACCTATAAAACCTGCTACAAACAAATTTTTTGGATGGTTGTAAAGCATTTGTGGTGTATCAAATTGTTGTACAACGCCATCTTTCATAACAACAATTCTATCAGCCATTGTCATCGCTTCTGTTTGGTCATGAGTAACATATATGAATGTGGTTTCAAGTTGTTTATGAAGCATTGAAATACGACTTCTCATTTCTGTACGAAGTTTGGCATCAAGGTTTGATAATGGCTCATCTAACAAAAAGACAGCAGGTTCTCTTACCATAGCTCGTCCCAATGCAACCCTTTGTCTTTGTCCTCCGGACAATGCGCGTGGTTTTCTATTAAGATATCCTTCAATATCAAGCATTTTTGCGGCAGCCAGTACCTTTTTATCAATTTCTTCTTTGGGTACTTTTCTGTTTTTAAGTCCGAATGCCATATTTTTATAAACAGACATGTGGGGATAAAGAGCATAACTTTGAAAAACCATTGCAATATCCCTGTCTTTCGGTGATACATTATTTACAACATTATCCCCTATTTTTAACTCGCCGTCAGTAATTTCTTCAAGACCTGCAATCATTCTGAGAGTTGTTGATTTTCCACATCCTGACGGACCCACAAGAATAATAAACTCTTTATCTTTTATATCAAGATTAAGATTGTCTATAACGGTTATACCGTCTTCATAGGTCTTTTTTATGTTTGTTAATGTTATTGATGCCACTTAATCACCTTATCCCTTAACAGCGCCATCAATAACGCCTTTAATAATATATTTCTGACAGAATAGATAGAAAACAATAATTGGAATTATTGCTAAAACAAGCATGGACATAAATCCGCCCCAGTCAATTGCACCATAAGCACCTTGCATTGTTAACTGTATTGCAACAGAAAGTGTTTTATTTGACGAGCCTAATAACAAGTATGGCAATAGAAAATCATTCCAAATCCACATTGCGTTAAGAATTGCAACAGTTATTGCAGTTGGTTTTAATATAGGGAAAACAACATAGAAAAATGTCTTTATGGGGCTACATCCATCTATCATAGCCGCTTCTTCAATTTCTTGCGGTAAGCCCTTTACAAAACCGCTGAACATAAAAACTGACAACCCTGACCCAAACCCTAGATAGACAGGAATAATACCTAAAACTGTATTTAGACCTAATCTATAACACACATCCGTCATTGTAAACATAACCATCTGAAATGGTACAATCATACTGAAAAGGAATAGATAATATATTATTTTGTTTACTTTTGTTTTAACTCGTGTGATATACCATGCGGTCATTGATGTAAAAACTACAATTGCAAGTACAGAGCCTATTGTAATAATTAGTGTTCTTACGAATGCACCAAATATTCCAGATGAAGTAATACCGCTTATATAATTTTCAAAACCTACAAATGTGTCTTCATTTGGGAATGAAAACGGCTCACTGATAATATTAAATTTAGATTTAAAAGAGTTTATTGCTACTAAATATAAAGGGAAAAGAAAGACAATAGAAAGAATTGATAAAAATAAAAATGAAAGAATATTAGATAATCGTTTGCGTTCATTCATTATACTTCAACCTCTTTTCTACCCGTTATTTTCAACTGAACAAAAGCAATAATTGCAACTATTAAGAAAAATACAACTGCTTTTGCTTGCCCAACACCCTGCCAACCTATACGGCCATAAAAAGTGTTATATATATCAAGTGCAAGCATTGATGTTTCTCTTGCTGGTGCACCACCTGTCAATGCGAGATTCTGGTCAAAGAGTTTGAATGAATTTGTAAGTGTTAAAAAAAAGCAGATTGTAACTGATGGCATTACCATAGGAATAGTAATGTTTTTTAATATCGACAATGAGGATGCACCATCTATTTTTGCCGCTTCTTTTAGTTCTACTGGAATATTTTGTAATCCTGCTATATAAATAACCATCATATAGCCTATAAGTTGCCAATTCAAAAGAAAAACAAGTCCCCAAAAGCCAAAATCTGCATCATAGGTTATATCAAACCCAAACACTCCTAAAATTGCATTTATAAGCAAGTTCCATATATATCCTAAAACGATTCCACCAATAAGATTCGGCATAAAGAATACTGTTCTGAAAAAAGTGGTACCTTTTAATGCTCTTGTTAAAAGTAATGCCAAGCCAAAAGCTGAAATGTTTATTGTAATTACGGAAACAACAGTAAATTTTATAGTAAACCAAAGGGCGTTTAAAAAGTTTTCATCCTTAGTAAATGCCTTTATATAGTTTTCTATTCCTATCCATGTTGCACTTTCTATCGTTGTAAATTCAGTAAAGGAAAGATAAATTCCCATTATAAATGGAATAAGGAAAACAACCGTGAATGAAATTAAGGTTGGCAAAACAAACGCCGGGAAGTATTTTTTTATATTCTTTTCCAATATTTATCCCTCCTTTAAAAGTATCAGAATTATTTATACACTTTCGCTTTTCCATTTCTGAACAAAAAGTGATTTTACATCATTCCAATTCTTTGTTCCCTGAGAATACTGCAATAAAACTGCACCAAAATCATTTTTAAATGTTACACTTGGAAAAACAGTGAAATTCCATGGAATTGTATTTATATCATCTTTGTTCATCCATTTAATCACTTCCTGTGCAAGTGGGTCTTTAGGTCTTTCGTGGTCATTAAATGTATCAAACGGTGCAATCAAATCCAATTCGTTTATTACAAAATCTTTACCTGTCTTACTTGAAAATAGCCAAAAAATAAAATCTTTTGCAGCTTTTTGTTCTTCTTCACTTACCTTTGAATTTATAGCAAAAAAGTTTTCTGTACCAATACACAAGCCTTGATTTTCTTCACCATTAAGCCCCATATATATAGGTAAATATTTAACATTTTCTTGCTTTACAACATTTCCTTTATTGTTGCTGATTTGACTCCATGCCCAGTTGCCATTCTGTACCATAGCACATTGACCAAGAGCAAATTCTGCCATAGACTCATCAACAATTTTTCCACCGAGCATTTTTCTGTCTGTTACAGAGTTATTGATATATAAATCAAAAATATTTTTAAAATTATCCGAATACTTAAATTCTATTGTTTTCGTTTTATCGCTTGTTAAATCAATATTATTATCTTCAAATTCATAGTAAACAGGAATATTCGCAAGATGAGTATGCCAACGCCAATCCTCGCCTGTTTTCAAAGATGTTGATGCAAAAACACCTTTAATACCCAATTTACTTGCATTATTTTGCATATCTTCGACTACTGCTTTTAATGTGCTAAAGTTCTTTATATCATCCATTGATTTGATACTTGTTGTCCTATCTGACAGTGAAAAATACTTATCAGTAATCTCTTTATTATAGATGATTCCGTAGCCTTCTACTACATAGGGAATTCCGTAAACCTTACCATCAACCGATATTGCAAGTGATTTATCTACAAGATGCCTATAAAGTTCTGTATCCGATAAATCTGCACAGTAGTTTTTCCAATTGGTATATCCCCTCGGTCCGTTAATCTGGAATAGAGTTGGTGCTTCTTTTGTACCCATTTTTGCTGTCAGGGTTTGTTCATAGTTACCACTTGCAGCCGTTTCAACTACGAGTTTAACACCTGTTTCTTTTTCATAAGCCTTTGCAATTTTTTCGTAAGAATTTGCAATTTCAGGCTTAAAGTTAAGGTATCTTATAGTTGTCACCTTTTGTGTCGAATCATTATTTGTGCCTTCTCTTTTACAAGACGCGAAAAGAGAAACAATAAAACATAATGAAAGCATAATTGATAATAATCTTTTCATATTATCCTCCTGTCAAATTATTGTCTTTTTCTATTTTTAACAGTTTGGTCGTAAAAATTCCAATTAACATAAGATATATAAATAAAAAATTCTTTTATTTTTTTTAGGTATAATGTATAATACATCTTACAATATTAAATTTTGATAAAAGGTTGCTAAAAATGCTTGTTTCTTTAAATGGAGTTTCAAAAGGATTTCTTGATAAATCAGTTTTAAAAAATATTTCATTATCAGTTAATGATAGTGACCGAATCGGACTCTTAGGAATTAACGGGGTTGGTAAAACCACTCTACTCAATATCATTTCAGGGAAAATGGATTGTGATGAGGGCGTTATTTCTTTAAGCCCTAATTTGCGTATTGGATATTTAAAACAAAACGAGGCATTAAACACTACTAAAAGTTTAAAAGAGGAAATTGAAAATGCATTGCAACTTGTGTTTGATACAAGAAAACAACTTGAATGCATTTCAAAGCAGATGTCACAAGCAACCAACACTGAATATGACAAACTTTCTGCTGAATATGAGAGATTAACTAATATATACAACGCTGCTGATGGATATAATGCTGAGGTTAGAATTAAAACTGTACTTAATGGTATGGGATTTGGAGATTTTAATTTAGGCACACCTGTTTCCGTACTTTCCGGTGGTGAAACAACAAGATTTGCACTTGCAAAAATTCTTGTTGAAAATCCAAATTTGCTCATTCTTGATGAACCTACTAACCATCTTGATTTCACAATGCTTAATTGGCTTGAAAATTACCTTTTCACATATAAGGGTGCTGTAATTATAGTATCTCATGACAGATATTTTCTTAATGCGGTTGCCTCTGATATATGCGAAATTGAAAATGGTGAATTAGTCAGATATAAAGGTGGGTATTCATCGTTCCTTAAACAAAAAGAAGAACGAATCAAAACACTTACAAAGGAATACGAAAAGCAACAAAAAGAAATTGAAGAATTAAGGGATTATGTCAGAAAAAATCTTGCAAAATCCAGTAGTATAAACAGTGTTGGGTCCCGTGTAAAAGCACTTGAAAAAATGGAGTTACAAGCAAAACCCAATCCACAAGTTAAGGATTTACATATATCCTTTCCATTTGATATTGAACCTCACAAAACTATACTTGAATGCAGAGATTTAAAAGTTAGTGTTGGTAAAGGAGAAAGTAAAAAGACCTTATTTCAAAATTTTAATTTAGAAATATCCCGTGGAGATAAGGTTGCTTTTGTAGGCAAAAACGGTGTTGGCAAATCCTCATTGTTAAAAGCAATACTCAAAAAAATTCCTTATGAAGGTATTGCTCGTTGGGGCGGGAATGTCAAAATTTCATATTTTGACCAGGAACTCGCATCCCTTGACCTTAATATGACTGTTCTTGAAGCAGTTCATCGTAGGTTTCCCACAAAAACTGAATATGAAATTCGTAGCATGCTTGCACGTTTTCTCATTGAAGATGAGGATGTTTTTAAGAGAATTCGTGAAATGAGCGGTGCTAACAGAGCAAAAGTTGCTCTTTGTATAATCGTATTTGAACGCTCAAATGTCCTTGTTCTTGACGAGCCGACTAATCACCTTGATTACAAGGCAAAGGAAGCTCTTGACTTTGCTTTAAGTCAGTATGAAGGTACAATTATTATGGTTTCTCACGACAGATACCTACTTAATTCTGTACCCGATAAAATAATTGAAATGAAGCCCGATGAAATTATCATTTACAAAGGGAATTATAATTATTACAAGGAGCATATTCAGACTGAATTAAAAGAAAAAGCAGCAAAACCCGTTGAAAAGAGTAGTGCTGCTTCTAAATATGAAGAGTCAAAGAAAAATAAAGCACAAGACAGAAAGCGTCGTGCTAAGCTTATGAATACGGAAAAAGAAATGGAAACCTTGCAGGGTGAAATTGATGAATTAAAACAACTTATTGAATGCCCAGATGTTTCAAGTGATTATGCTCGACTTTCAGAAATTCTTGAAGAAATAAAAAATAAGGAAGAACAGCTTGAAGAATTAGAAAATCTTTGGTTGGAATTGGCATAAAAATCGGCGGGGTCAAACCCCGCCTTACCTTTACAATGTAAAGTGTATTATTTATTCAAATGACAATGTTGCAACTAACGGGAAATGGTCACTTGTGTAAACACCATCATAAGTATCTGTAATAACTTTATAGGAATAAACCTTAAAATCAGATTTTGAAACCATTATGTAGTCGATACATTCACGGTCAAGTGCTTCTCCCCATTTCTGGTATGTACAACTCTTCATTGTATTTTCTGTCATGTACTTTGTATCATCAAAGAATTCAATTGCACTCTTGTATGTATCGGATGTTTCTTCTGCATTAAGGTCACCCATAAGCACCGCAGGAATTTCACCGAATTCTTTAATTTTATCAAGGACAACATTGATTCCATTGATACGAGCTTCATCACTTACATGGTCAAGATGGGTATTGAATACTACAAATTTCTTTTCAGTTGCTTTATCTTTGAGAATCGCATAACTACAGATTCTGTAACATGCTGCTCCCCAATCCTTACTCATAATATCAGGTGTTTCTGACAACCAAAAAGAGCCTTTGTTTTCAAGTGTATATAAATCAGTTCTGTAAAATACCGGACAACCTTCAGAATATACCGGTATATCATCTCGATAAGTAATAATAGAATCATAAAGAGGCATTGATTCACACAAATAATCATACTGCCAACTATTCACTTCCTGAAAACCAATAATACCCGGTTGTGCTTTTTCAATAGTATCGGCAACCAGATGTGCACGGTAAAACCATGATTTCTTGCCTAAATCATCTGGAGCATGACAACGGATGTTATAACTCATTACTGTAATTTCGTTGGTGTTTACATTATCTGCCATTACCATTTCACTTTGATTTTTCTTGTAATGTGGATAATGAATATAAATTACACCAACCCACAAGAGTACAAAAGCAAGAATTGCTGACACAACACCTATTAAAATCTTTTTGATAATTCTTTTCATATAGCATTCACCTCGCTAGTATTTTAACACAAAAAAGAGTAAAAGGTAAATAGAAAATTATTAAAATATTACTTGCAAATTGCTTTTTCTTATGTTATTATATCTTGCGTTGATAATAACGGGGTGTGGCGCAGCTGGGAGCGCGCTTGACTGGGGGTCAAGAGGCCGCAGGTTCAAGTCCTGTCACTCCGACCAAAACGGAAAAGGCATCTTCTTAGGTGCGTTTTTTGTTTTGCATTGAAAATAAGGACTTGAACCTCATGGAGGTCTGAGCGTAAAAAAATGATTCAGTGAATCATTTTTAGCGAAGAACGATTGGCGGGTACCGAAATTCGTAAGAATTTGGGTCGCCAATCGAGTAGTATGCAAGGCGTTAGCCGTAGCAGACGGTCAAGTCCTGTCACTCCGACCAAGAATCCAGATTTGACCTATAGGTTAAATTTGGATTTTCTGTTTTTGATGTAAGTCAAATATGATACTGCATTACATATAAAAATTTAAGGTACTCATTTGAGTACCTTTTTTATGTATTTTGTCGCTCTTATCAGTTTGAAAATCTTTCCTGATAAAAATGTTTCAAGAATATGTGTCATCTCTTTTTCGGACATTTCACTGTTATTGCGTGCGTAATAAAGCATAAAATGTGTTAATGCACCTGATAACAACACAACATGATATGCAAAATCCGGTTGGTTTTCAAAATTTGGAATAAATCTATTAAGAAATTGTGTTATAGCATTAAAAATTTCATCTGAAACAATATTGCCCATGTTATTCTTTACAATAGCATTAACAAGTCTACTGTTTTCCTTTGTTGTATTAACAAATGCTGAGATAGCCTCTTTCGAACTTGGAATTTCATCAAGTGAATTGAGTTTTTCTTCATAAGTCCTTCTTAAAAGAAATCGGAAAAGCTCCTCTTTTGTTTCAAAATAATTGTAAAAAGTTTGTCTTGATAAGTCAGCATTTTTACAAATATCTTTTATTGAAATCTCTTCGTATGGTTTTTGCTCCATCAAATCTAAAAGCGTATTTGCTAACCATTGTTGTGATTTAATGGCTGTAGGATTTGTTCCATCATACATTGACACTCACCCCAAATATGTATAACTTATTAAATTCAATTGACATTTTTGTAACAATTTGTTAATATATTACTACAAAAGTTTACAAATGTCAAACTTATTTCAAAAATAAAACTATAAAAAAGAGAGGCAAAAAATATGGCTAAAAAGCATAAAAATGCAGGTAATGCTAATATTCCTGATTATCAAACTCTCAAAGAAATCATCGTTACAGGTGTTCAAAAAGGTCAGGATAAGCGTCAATATGTTTTTCTTGATAAAAACAAGAATGAATGTGAAAGAAGTTTCAACCAAACCTGGAACGAAATTGCTGCTTTCGGTACTTTCTTTTATATAAAGGGTCTCAACGGAAAGAAGAAAATTGCAATCATCGGCGAAAACTGCTTTGAATGGATGATTGCTTACTATGCAACCATCTGCGGTTGCAACATTACTGTTCCAATGGACGCGAAACTCCCTTATGACGACCTTGCTGACCAACTTATTCGTTGTGATTGCGATGCACTTGTTTATACAACAAAATTCAACAAAGCTGTTGAAGAATTTAAGGCTAATCCGGAAATGCCACAAATGCAGTATTTCTGTCTTGATGATTATAGTGATATCCTTAAAGAAGGACAAGCATCATTAGATGCAGGAAACAAAGAGTTTATTGATGCCGAAGTTAAGCCTGATGACCTTGCATGCATCGCTTACACATCAGGTACAACTGCAAAAAGCAAGGGCGTTATGCTAACACACTACAATATTGCAAGTAACTGTTCATCATCCTGCCGTGCACTTAACGGTAGGCACGCAATAGGATTTTTACCACTCAACCATACTTATGCTTGGGTTAGTGCTCTCTTTGCATCATATATTCTTACGGAATGGGGATATTTGTGTGACGGTATTAAGAATATCCAAGGCGATATGAAAAAGTACAAACCATATAATATCTGTGGCGTTCCCCTTGTTGTTAACACGATTTACAATCGAATTTGGAAAACTGCAAGAAAAACAGGCAGAGAAGATATTCTTAAAAAAGGTCTTAAAATCAGCAATACCCTTTTAAAACTCGGTATTGACAAAAGACAAAAAATCTTTAAGACAATCATTGATAATCTTGGTGGTAACCTTAATATGATTGTTTGTGGTGCAGCTAACCTTGACCCAAAAGTTGAAATTGGTATGCACGAATTCGGTATAGATATTTACAATGGTTATGGGCTTACTGAATGTTCACCTGCCGTTACTTGTAACAGACCAGGAAAATTTAAATTCGGTAGTGTTGGTACTCCTCTTGACTGTTGTGAAATTAAAATTGTTAATCCTGATGAAGAAGGTGTTGGTGAAATCTATGTCAGAGGCACTAATGTTATGAAGGGTTATTATAAGGACCCCGAAGCAACAGCAGCTGCTTTTGATGGAGAATGGCTGATTACCGGTGACCACGGCAGAATCGATGAAGACGGTTTCCTCTTTATGGTTGGTCGAAAGAAAAACCTTATTTGCCTTGCCAACGGCAAAAATGTGTCGCCTGAAGAAATTGAAGACAAGCTTTCAAGAATTGAATATGTTGAAGAAGTTCTTGTTTATCAGGAAGATGAAAAAATTGTTGCAGAATTCTTCCTTAACGAAAATGAATTCCCCGATGCTCGCGACAGAATCAACGATGATGTTGCAAAGTTTAACCGTGAAAACCCAATCTTCAAAAATGTAGCAAGGATTAAAATTCGTGACGTGGAATTCCCAAAAACAACTACTCTTAAAATCGCAAGAAAATATAACTAATTACATAAAGTCAGGTAGCACATTGTTATCTGACTTTTGTTTTTTAGAAGACAAATTTTGATTTAACACTTGATTTAATTACTGAAATGAAATATTATATATAAGATAAATTATATTGTTGGAGGATATAGTAATGAAAGACGAATCCAAAAAATACGTCCAGGAAGCATGGGATATTGTAAGACATGCTGCTGAAAATGTCGGCTCTCGCCTTCCCGGTTCAAAGGGCGAAAGAGAATATGCTGACTATATGGGCGAAAAACTCCGTGAAATTGGAATTGAGCCTAAAAAAGAAGAATTTGCAGTTTCACCTCGTTCAGGAATTGGCGGACTCCCCTATGCAGGTTGGGTCGGTGTGATTCTCAGCGGTCTTGTTTATTTTGCATTAGACAACCATCACTTGTGGCACGGTATGGCACTTATAGGTATCTGTATGGTTATCTGGCTTGTTTTCAGTGCATTCCTTTACAAACCATGGTTTGATATGTTCTTTAAGCAAAAGATTTCACAGAATGTTTATGGTGAATTAGTTCCTGAAGACGGAAAGTACGATTATACAATTATCCTTTCAGGTCATACTGATACATCCTGGAACTGGAAACACTCTGAAAATGCTTCCAGATACCCTGAAAAACCTATTTACGGTCTTATTACCACTTACGGTAAAGTTGGCTTTGGTGCAATCTGTGTTTTCTTTATGGTTGGTGTTTCAATTGCAATGTCATTGATTTATCTTGGACTCTATCTTAATGCAGAGTGGGCAATTGTTGCATCTAATTCAATTTCACTCAACAGATTTTATGTTGCGTTACACTTCTTACCAATCGTTACAGCTCTTGGTAGTGCTTTTGTTATTATGTGGAATGACCCAAGTGAAGAAAATGCATCAAGGGGTGCTATGGATAATGCGACAGGATGTGCTCTCAGTTATGCAGTTTTGAAGTATTTCAAAGAAAATCCTGAAAAAATGCCAAAAAATTGCCGTATTGTTGATTGCAACTGCGGTTCTGAAGAAGCAGGTCTTCGTGGCTCAATGGATTTTGTACATAAGCATAGAAATGATGATTTAACCCAAAATGCTTGGAATATCAACATCGACTCTGTTGCTGATAAAGACTATTTTGAAGTTGTTATCAAGGATGACTGGCAGGGGTGCCGTTTCGACACTGACCTTGAAAAAATGTTCAAAGAAACATTTAATGAAATGGGTATTGAAAGCAAAACAAATGGTTGTATCCATAATCCTGTTGGTGGCTGCGACAGCACACCAATGACAAGAGCAGGTATTAAATCTGTTACATTTGCTGCACAGAATCCTATGCTTACCTGGTATTACCACACATGGCACGATATGCCTGACCGTTTTGATATTGAAACTGTTGGTACCGGTTTTGATGTTGTTTTAAGTGTTATTGATAAAATTGCTGCATTCCAGGAAACTAACGGTTTTAATGGACCGCAGAAAAAATAATTGTTAAACA
>JAZSBY010000097.1:0-20992 GCA_045602655.1 Candidatus Fimenecus sp.
AGCACCTTTACCGTAATTCTTTTCTATTTGCAATAATGCAGTTTCAAGTGCTTTCTTTTTATCAGCCATTTTTATTACCTCGCTATCGCACAAATGTTCGTTTGAATGTATTATATATTATTTCTTCTTAAAATGCAAGTATTTTTCTATAATTTATTTAAAATATTTTTCAAAAAGGTCTTGCAAATTGAAAGAGTTTCTGTTAAAATGTCTCTTGTTGTAATTTGATCATTTATCCCCGTGATATAATGAGGTGCCTTTTAAAATGGCAAAATGCGAATATTGTGGTAAAGACGTTGCTTTCGGCATCAAGGTTTCTCACTCACACAGACGTTCAAACAGAACTTGGAAACCAAACGTTAAAAGAGTTAAGGCAGTTGTAAACGGTTCTCCTAAGAGAGTTTATGCTTGCACTCGTTGCCTTCGTTCAGGTAAGGTTGAAAGAGCAGTTTAATTCAAATCTAATTAACGAAAATTAACGCACATCATTCGATGTGCGTTTTTTCTTTGTGTTTAATTAAAGGTCATTCTGAAGAATGAAGTGACGAAGAATCTCGGTTAGCTACATTTAAAGAAATTCTTCGTTACACTCAGAATGACAAAGGCAGGCATGGAAGGAAAGCCACTACGCAAATTGTTTTACACTTTATGTTTTCAATTTTACACTTATTTACAGCCGTGTTCACCGCAAGTATGTCCTTCACCGTGTTCGTGGTCGTGGTGGTCACATTTAGCATCAGGGTTATAATCGAGTTTTCCAACAAGGAATGAGATAACCGCACTGTTGCAATCCCCTTTTACTCCGCCATACCATTTGATGCCTGCTTCAGTTAATGCATTCTGTGCACCACCACCGATACCGCCACAGATAAGCACATCAACTCCGTTATCCTTTAAAAAGCTGGACAATGCACCGTGTCCACTACCGTTTGTATTTACAATATTCATACTTACAATTTCATCATTCTGCACTTCGTAAATTTTGAACTGTTCTGTATGTCCGAAATGCTGAAACACTTGTTCATTTTCATAAGTTACCGCAATTTTCACAATATCAACTCCTTTGATTATAGGTTAATTATATACCCAATGGGAAATAAAATCAATATGTATATCGGGTTGTCGGAGACGCCGACCCCTGCGAATAAAAAGAATTATTTTACTTTTACATTTTTTATGGTATTATTATAATTGTTTATACTTTTCAGGTGAGGAGAGTTCAAAATGATTGAGAATAAAATACACATAGCATACGGTTTTCACGTTAACTGTTATCACTCTTACCGTGGAGATACCAATGATAATTTAGGATTTGGCTCGGATATAAGAATTATCAGAAAAATCCTTGATACTCTTACGGAATTCAATGAACAAGGCATTCCCGTAAAAGGCACTTGGGACACAGAAAACTTTTTTTCTTTACAGAAAATTCTGCCCGAATATGCTCCCGACATCATTGAGAAAATGAAAAAGAGAGTAGAAAAATATGGTGATGAGAACATCATAATGGGGTACAACAATGGTGCTTTGTCCGCTATGACAGAAGATGAATTCTGCGAAAGTATCAATCTTGCTATTACCAATCCTGACGGTAGCGGTCTCCAAGATATTTTTGGCACTTGCGAGAAGATTGTTCGTCCGCAGGAGGTTATGTTTACTCCGTCACAAGTAAGTTTGTATAATAAGTTAGGCGTCAAAGCACTTTGTCTGTATTACAGTTGCGTACCTTTTGATGCTTTCAGGACAATTATTCCAAGACTTAGTGACGAAGAAGCATTCAACCCACTCACCTACACCTATAATGGTGAAAGTATGACAATTATCCCTACATATTCAAACTCCGATGTCTGCGATGCAGGTTGTCTTCGTGCTTGGGTTAAAGATTTGCGTAAAAAACAGGAAAGTGCCGAAATCAACAATGACCTTTTCTTGTTTATAAATATGGATGCTGATGCAATTTTCTGGGAAACCATTGACCTTGGTAAATTTACGGGCAAAGTTGCAAATACTGACGGTATTCACGGGCTTGTTAAAGAAATTGCTGATTTACCATACATTGTTTTTGACACTCCCGGCGGATACATTAAAAATCACAAGCCAATTGGCAAAATCGAGTTTACTCATGACACCGCTGACGGTAATTTCACAGGCTATGCTTCTTGGTCGGAAAAACCGTTCAACAGAAAAATATGGACACGAATTGAAAGAGCAAGAGCAATGTCAAAGGTTACAAGTGACCGTGATATGCTTTCTCCGTCATTCAACAATCGTGTTTTGTTACTCTCAACAACTCATTTTGGACTTGCAACTCCCGTGCTTAACATTCAAAGGGAAAAAACTGCACTTGAACTCAGTGATAAGGTTATTGCTGACGAGATTTCCAATATGCCTGAAACTAAAAAAATCACAGTTCATAATACAACAAATTCGCCATTACAATGTGTTCAGGTTGAGATTAAGGAAAAGATTTTAGATATTTCTTGTATGACAGTTAAGGCTCGTGACCTTGAAAGTTTTGTTGCCGTGCCTACTGCTGATGATTTTTCATCTGCATATCTTATGTTGAAATTCAAAAAGAACAAGAAGAAATACGAACTTGAAATCGGTTTTGACGGTGAATGTAAAAAGCCTGCATTTAAAAATCTTCTTGAAACACCAAGAATGTCAATTATGTTTTCACCTAATGGAAATATCGCTTTTGTACACTGCGACGGAAGAAAAATCGGTGATTACGATTTCTTACAATCCTACATTACTTATGGTAAAAATAAATATAATTTTGAAAATGCAGTTACAACTCCCCTTTCCCTTGCAGGAAATGGCGAAGGTGTGAGAATTCAGGGTGAAATTCACTTACCAAAAGAGATTAAATCAGGCAGTTTCACTTTTGATTTCTTTAAAACTGATTTTTCTGATGCCATATTTGTTCGTACAACTGTTAATTACCCATACACAGCGGAAACAACATCAATTTCAACTGAGAATTCTGCTCTTGGCAGATACAGTGATATGAATTGGAAAGAAGCAGTACCTTTCCAGATTACACCTACACTCAATGGTGATATTTCAGTTATAAAAAGAAACTTTATGGATGATATTTCTTCATTCAGGACACAGAGTTTCCCTGAATGTGACGATAAAAACAAGAAAGTTGACTCATTTAATCATCAACTGACGGGTGGATTTGTGGGACTTTACGACGAAAACGGCGGTATTGTTGTTGCCAATGCTCGTCAGGTGCTTTCTTCTATGGCTCATTGTCCTATGAGATTGGAAAAGGACAAAACCGTAAGAATGAATCCTTTTGGCACTTATTATGGCAACCAAAGACATCATTTCAGTCGAGCAAATGATGAAATTCTTGACACCTACACACTTGTTGCAGCACAGGGTAAGAGTATTGCTCCGTCATATAACGGAAGTTCTGAAACTGCTGTTTTCGGACTTTACCCAATGGCAAAAGATGGACTTTCGGACAGCGAAAAGCAAGAAATCTGTGCTTTTGCAGACGGTGCTTTAATCACTGCACCTGAAAATAAGTGTATAGCACCATTCGCAGATGATAACATAATACTTCGAGATGCCAATGCTGACGGAATAAATGAAAAAGACCTGAAAAATCCTGTTATGACAGGCATTTCAGGTAACCTTGGAAAATATGTTACAAAGGGTGTTAAGGCAATTACACATATTGTTACAACTCAGATTAAGGCAAAATAATCTTTGCTTTTTTTGAAAATATGTTGTATAGTAAGTTTTAATATTTCTTGATTGGGGAATGTTTTATGGAAAATTTATCACAGAGAATTGCCGAGACACTCAAAAAAATGATTGTTGAGGAGCATAAATATAATTACGGCGAAAAACTGCCTAACGAGAATGAGCTTTCACAAGAATTAGGGGTTAGCCGAACAACACTTCGTGAAGCTATTCGTACTCTTATTTCAAGCGGTGTGCTCGTAGTTAAACGAGGCAAAGGTACTTATGTATCGGAACAGTTTGACCAGTTTGCACACGAATTAGATGTGAACGATTTTATGAAAAAGCAGATTACATTGCGTGATTTGTATGAAACTCGTTTAATTATTGAGCCTGAGGCTGCAGCACTTGCTTGTAAGCGTGCGACGGATGAAGAAATTGACGAGATTCTTCGTCTTGGTGAAATCTGTCAGCAAGAATTAAAAAATGACCCGGGTGGAGCAAAGAGAATTGACTCCGAAAGTGCTTTTCACGGTGCAATACTCAAGGCATCACACAATGAATTTTTAGGTCAATTCTTACCTATTCTCACAAAGACAATTCAAAAGACAATTGAACTCAACTACAATCTTGAAACAATTGCCGAAGAAGCTTATGAAGACCATATTATGATTATGAAATTCCTTAAAAACAGGGATTCAATAGGTATGAAAAGTGCTCTTACCATTCACCTGCACCACGCAGTTATCAATGAACAGATAAGTTTTGAGTAAAATTTTAAAAAAGGTATTGACAATTTAATTTTATAATATATAATATGTTGTATGACAACGCAAGTGAGATGTCAAACAACATATTATTTTTTTAGGAGATTTTAATTATGCAGAAACAGAGAATGTTCTATCAGGAAGATTGTAATTTAGGTTTATTAGACGGCAAGACTATTGCAGTTATCGGTTACGGTAGCCAGGGTCACGCTCACGCTCTTAACGCTAAAGAGTCAGGTTGTAATGTTATTATCGGTCTTTACGAAGGCAGTAAGTCATGGGCAAAAGCTGAAAAGCAAGGTTTTGAAGTTTTCACTGCAGCAGAAGCAGCAAAGAAAGCTGACATCATTATGATTCTTATCAATGACGAATTACAGGCTGATATGTATAAGAAGGACATTGAACCAAACCTTAAAGAGGGCGATATGCTTATGTTTGCTCACGGTTTCAATGTTCATTTCGGTTGCATCACTCCCCCATCATTCGTTGATGTTACTATGATTGCTCCAAAAGGACCAGGTCATACAGTTCGTTCAGAATATCAGGCAGGTAAAGGTGTTCCTTGTCTTGTTGCTGTTCATCAGGACGCATCAGGTAAGGCTCTTGACAAGGCTCTTGCTTATGCACTTGCTATCGGTGGTGCTCGTGCAGGTGTTCTTGAAACAGATTTCAGAACAGAAACAGAAACAGACCTCTTCGGTGAACAGGCAGTTCTTTGCGGTGGTGTTTGTGCACTTATGCAGTCAGGTTTTGAAACACTTTGCGAAGCTGGTTACGACCCAAGAAATGCTTACTTCGAATGTATCCACGAAATGAAGCTTATCGTTGACCTTATTTACCAGAGCGGTTTCGCTGGTATGAGATATTCAATTTCTAACACTGCTGAATACGGCGACTACATTACAGGTCCGAAAATCATTACCGACGAAACAAAGAAGGCTATGAAGAAAATTCTTTCAGACATTCAGGACGGTACATTCGCAAAAGAATTCTTGCTTGATATGTCACCTGCCGGCCGTCAGGTACACTTTAAGGCTATGAGAAAGTTAGCAGCTGAACATCCTGCTGAAAAAGTTGGTGAAGAAGTAAGAAAACTTTACAGTTGGAACAACGAAGAAGATAAGTTCATCAATAACTAATTTAATATATAAAAGATTAAGGGGATGTAAAAAACGAAAGTTTTTTACATCCCTTCTTTTTTGCTTTTAGTGATTCTTATGGATTGATATACTTTTTATAATTCCTCCGTACTGTTATCCCACAGTATATCATCTTCTGACTGAAACAGATTTTGGTCCTTGGCAACATCCTTTTCCACCCATTCTTCTACGGGAATTCCGTCAATATATAAACCTACAAGTTCAAAATTGCCTTTATGTATTTTAACAATAAGATATGCAGATTGTTCCTGTACACTAATATAACGCTGTACGGGTACAAAGGAATAATCATTCAGTTTAATTCGTGTTTCTCTGTTAATACGAATGTAATTTGGTACTTCCGGATTTGTTGTTTTAATTTCGCTAATCACAGCATACCCGTCTTCGTCTTCACCGATTATACCGTATTTACCATCCTGATACAATTCAGCCACATCAGAAAGACTATAACTAATTTCACCATTGTAAATGCTGTAAACCTTAATTCTGAATTTATATTCTTTTCCGTATTTCTGCAAATCGACTTCAGCATTATTTCCGTAAGCAATCATTCCGACTGGCACAAGTAATTGAATAACAATGGAAATAATGAGTATCGGAAGCATAATTCTTTTACGCATCTGTGCCACCTCCATTCAATTGCTTTTGCTTACTTTTTTTAATTGAAAGCATTTTCCAGTTGATGAAGATAATTGATGCACCGAAAACAACAAGTAATATTCCAAATACAAAGATGTTGCCTTTTCCAATATCACTATATATTCCTATTATTTGTGCAAATACCGTCAAAAGACCTAAATTGATTGTAAGGATTTTAATCTCTGTTACTCCTTGATAAACCAACAATCCGCCAAAGGCTATTGACAATGCTGCTGCGATAAAATCAATAATATTTCCAATAGCCCAATACAACTCTAAATTCTTAACTGAAGCTTCGATTATTGCATATATAAAGGCTAAACCAATCACTGTAAACGGCATTACGATTTTAGCAATTTTAAATGGCTCATCCTCAAAGTCTTCTCTTTTAATTACTGTAATGATTAACGGAACAGCAACACAAAAGACAAATGATACAACAAATTTTATTGTGTTTTTGCCTGTTACAACAGGCAAGTCTGAAAACTCACTCATTGACAACGCCAACATTGTTCCGCATATACCGATTGCAGATATTGGCTTAAATGGTGATGTAGCAACTGTATTGTCCATGGATACGATGTAAATGCACAGGAAGAATGAGAGTAATCCTGCAAACAATACGGACATAGAGTCTGCTAAAATCCCCACTTTGAAGCCTGCAACAATCAATAAAGCTATTTCAGGAACAGATGCTATTATTGTAATCCATTGTGCAAGCTTACCTCTTACATCATCCTTATCACGGGACATATAATATGTGAACAGTATTCCTACTGTAAAAAACAGTAGTGAAAGAAGTAAATTCTGCCAATTACCGATAGTTGCAATATGAATTGTCATATAGTAATAAAATGCAAGTGGTATAACAGAGCCGAATATGAACAGTATGGGAATTAAAAGTATAGAGTCAATTGCAAGGTAATCTGTATATATCCAGCTGATATTATGAACTCCGTCCACAAGTGCAATTGTTGCAACCGTGCCGACAGTCCATATTATACTTGCACTTTCTCTCCAACTTGGGCTGTCCTTTTTCTTTAAGTATGTGTATAAGGCAAAGCCCTGGCCTGCAACCATAGGAATTACAGAAAATGCGGTCTGTAAGGAAAGACTGAAATCACGCCAAAAACCGAAAAACAGTATTGCAAGACCTGATGCCACGAAAATTGAGCCTACAATAGCAAGTGTGATTTTAATACGATTTTTCTGCTTTGTCTTGTCCTGTGAAATAATAACTGCCTTTTTTTCTCCGTAAATCAATTCTTCAATATCTACACTGAGAGCTTCTGCCAGCATTTCAAGTGACTCAATGTCCGGTTTTGTTTTATCATTCTCCCAGTTTGAAACTGCCTGACGGGTTACAAAAAGCTTTTCAGCAAGTGCTTCCTGTGTTATTCCCTTTTCTTTTCTGATTTTCTTGATATTCCTTGAAATTTTGGACATTTATATCGCCTCCTTACAGCCTAATTATTACATAACACTATTAAAATGTCACGCAATGATTTGTTGCAAATGAGAAATTAAGGAAAAATATATGAACTATAGCTTATCGGTTTTCCAAAAAGTAAAGCCCAATACAGTCCCTCTTTTTTTATGGGAATGACTTTACTTTTTACAATACATTTCAACCTTATTAACTGTTGCTTTTACACGATAGGATGTAATTACGATTTTGATTCTGTTTAGTTTCTGCTTTTTGAATCGGCAAATTCGTTTTGCACCGATTACCGTTGATGAACAGATTTTTTCAAATCCGTTACCAGAATCCCCGTAAACTTCAAAACTTTCAATCTGTTGTCCTGTTGCAATATTCTCTTTTAAAACAATTTTATCGGCAACTATTGGTGTTTTAAAATCAATTGTGATTTCGGGTGTAGTGTCCCCTGCTCCGCATTGCCAATATCCGTTTTCAGTTAAAACGCTCTCTGCCCCGTGTTCATCATCAAGTTGAGAGGTTGCAATCACCTTACAATCTTTCAAAAGATTTTCAGAAAATTCTTTACGCAATTCATTACCGAATTTACGCAACGCACGGACATCTGCTTTTGCAATCAATCCTTTTTTATTTGGCGGAATATTGAGGAGTAATGATGAATTGCCACCAACACTACCCCAATAAATCTGCATAAGTTTTTTAAGTGATTTTACCTTGAAATCTTCTCGTTTATGATAAAACCAACCGGGACGGATTGAAACATCAACCTCGGCAGGATACCAAATAAAATTCTTTATACCATCAATAAACTGTCGACTGCCTAAGTCCTGTGTTTTGGCATCAACTTTTTTAGAAAACTCCGGATTGTCCTCTTGTTGAGAATGTTCTGCGGTGTAGTCCTGATTTCCTACAAATGCAGGAACAACACTCCACTCGCTTTCTCTTGATTTGCCTGCCTCATTACCGCACCAACGGACATCGGGTCCGCAAATGTTTATAACTGCATTTGGTTGCAGATTTCGGATAAGTTCAAAGTATGAATTCCAGTCATATACTTGCTTTTTACCGTTTTTACCTTCACCGCAAGCACCGTCAAACCAAAAACAGAAAATGTCACCATACTTTGTTGCAAGCTCTGTAAGTTGATTTTTAAAGTATGTATTATATTCTTCACCTGTACCATAAGTGGCTTCGTGTCTGTCCCAGGGAGAAAGATAGACTCCGAATTTAAGCCCATATTCACGACAAGCATCGCTGACTTCTTTTACAACATCACCCTTACCGTTTTGATATGGGCTGTTTTTCATACAATAATCTGTATAGTCACTCTGCCATAAACAAAAACCATCGTGGTGTTTACAAGTGAGAATAATGGCTTTAAGTCCTGCGTTTTTAATCTCTTTTGCCCACTGACGAGCATCAAGTTTCTTTGGATTAAAAATGGATGCATGAGCAGTGCCGTCACCCCACTCACGACCTGTAAAAGTATTTGTTCCGAAATGACAGAAAGCGTACATTTCTAATTTTTGCCACTCTAATTGACGAGGCGACGGAATTACTTCCGCCGCCAACTCAAAACTTTTCTTATTCTGCATAATTTGTTGCAATAATATCCACACCTGTACCGAGAATATTCTCGATAACTACATCACCGATATTAACAGGTGCTTTAATTGACGCCTCGTTAATAACTTTCATACAATCAAACATCATTCCCTTTGGAATAGGGCTTGCAGATTTCACAGGCACAACATAAGCCTTGCCACCCTCAACCTTAACAGTTGTTGTGAGCATTCTTGTTGGGTTTGTAACCTCTGTACGAGCATAAGCGTCACCACGCTTACAAGTATTACCCGTAACAGTAGCAACATTACCGTCTGCATCGAATGTAACAGTAATCGGGCATCCTAAAGGACAAGCAACACAAACAAGTTCTCTGTTTTCCATCATTTACGCCTCCACTCTTACATTGATAACTGCATTTGCAGGAAGTTCAGAAATTACTGACTGCTTGAGAGTAACATATTCCATTTCGCCCGGACAAAGCTTAACCTTTTTCTTTGAAAGGATTTCCTTACCGTCACACTCAACAATGATTTTTGCATTATTATAAACTGCACCCACACGGAAATAAAGTTTAACATCAGTATCTGTTTCACGGTTAATCCTCTGTGGTACTATGTAACGAACGCCGTTGATACCTTGAGTATAAACACATTCCCCTGTTACCTTTTCGCCCTTGATGAATTTCGCAGCACCAAGACCTGCAATCTGGCTTTCTTCAGTAACATAGTCAACAAGGTCATGAACCTGCAAAACATTACCACAAGCGAACACACCTGCGTGCTCTGTTTCACGATATTCGTCAACCTTAGGACCGTTTGTAATTCTATCCAAATCAAGACCTGAGTTCTTTGAAAGTTCATTTTCAGGAATAAGACCAACTGAAAGCATCAATGTATCACAAGGAACATATTCTTCTGTTCCCGGGATTGGCTGAAGTTTATCGTCAACCTTTGCGATTGTAACACCTTCAAGTCTGTCCTTACCGTGAGTTGCAATAACTGTAGTTGAAAGCTTAAGCGGAATACCAAAATCATCAAGACACTGAACGATATTTCGGGTAAGACCACCTGAATATGGCATAAGTTCGCAAACCATTTTAACCTTTGCACCTTCAAGTGTCATACGACGAGCCATAATAAGACCGATGTCACCAGAACCCAAGATAACAACTTCGTGACCCGGCATATAGCCATCAATATTAACATATTTCTGTGCAGTACCTGCAGTCATGATACCCGAACAACGACTACCTGCGATGCTGAGTGCTCCTCGAGGTCTTTCACGACAACCCATAGCAAGAACCACTGCTTTTGCCTGAATTTTAAGAAGACCGTCTTTTTTATTAACTGCTGTTACAACATTACCGTCGGCAACATCAAGTACCATTGTATCTGTTTTTACAACAATGTCCGTGTCCTCAAGAAGTTTCATAAATCTGCCTGCATATTCAGGTCCTGAAAGTTCTTCACCAAAATAATGAAGTCCGAAACCGGTATGTATACACTGTTCAAGGATACCACCAAGAGTTTCTGCTCGCTCAAGGACAATTATGCTCTTTACACCATTTTCTCTTGCTTTAAGTGCCGCTGCCATACCGGCAGGGCCACCACCAACTACAACAAGGTCATAATTTAACATACCGATTCACCTCACTTTGTTCTTTCGTAAATAATTTTAGAGTCGCCACCGAATTTTGTGATGTCGCTCATTGGAACACCTAATTCACGGGCAAGAATTTCTACAACCTTACTTCCACAGAAGCCACCCTGACAACGGCCCATACCTGCTCGGGTACGTCGCTTAACACCGTCAACATCTCTTGCCCCTGCAGGTGCTTTGATAGCATCAATGATTTCGCCCTCTGTGATTGTTTCGCAACGGCAAACGATTCTGCCATAAGCAGGATTTTTCTTTATAAGTTCTGCTCTTTCCTCATCGTTCATGTGACGGAAACGAACAGGCTCTTCCCTTGTATCTGTATATGTTTCTTTCTCCGTAAGTTCGAGTTTTTCATTAAGAATTTCACGAACATAAAGAGCAATAGCAGGAGCAGATGAAAGTCCCGGTGACTCAACACCTGCAACATTCAAGAAATTCGCACTCTTATCGCACCAACCGATAATGAAATCATCATTAACAGGATGAGCACGAACACCTGCAAAAGATGTAATAGCATTTCTTGTTGAAACAATTGGCACGGACTTAAGTGCTTTTTCAACAATTTCTTTAAGTCCTTCAGGAGTTGTTGTAATATCTTCCTTATCTTCAATGTTAAGTGCTGTAGGACCGATAAGCAAGTTACCGTCAACAGTTGGAGTTACAAGTATACCCTTACCCATTTCGTTAGGACACTGGAAAATTGTATGAACAGCAAGATTACCAACGGACTTATCAAGAACATAGTACTCACCTTTTCTTGGCACTAAGTCAATTGAATCGTCACCAACCATTTTAGCGAGTTCGTCTGAGAAATTACCTGCAGCATTGATGATGTATTTTGCAGAGATTTCACCTGCTGTTGTTTCAAGAACATAACCATCCGAATTCTCTGTGATACCCTTAACTTCACAATTTCTGATGAATTCAACACCATTAGTAACTGCATTTTCAACAGCTGCGATTGTGAGTTCATAAGGACAAACAATGCCTGCACTCTCTGAAAGTAAAGCACCTACTGCCTCATCACTGATATTTGGTTCAATTCTGCGAAGTTCAGCCTGGTCAATTACTGAAAGCTGTGGAACACCATTTTTGATACCACGCTCATAAAGTTCTTTTACATGGTCCATTTCTTTTTCGCTGAATGCTACCACGACTGAACCATTCTTTTTAAAAGGAACTGAAAGTTTTTCGCAAACCTCAGGCATCATAAGAGTACCCTGAACATTGAGTTTTGCTTTAAGAGTACCATTCTGTGCATCAAATCCACCGTGCACAATAGCACTGTTTGCCTTTGTTGTACCCATTGCAACATCATTACACTTTTCCAGCAAAGCCACTTTAATCTGGAAACGGCTAAGTTCACGTGCTATGAGTCCGCCTACAACACCGGCACCTACAACTGCAACATCGTAAGTCATAATTACACCCTTCTTTTTCTTTTTTTGGTGCAAATCTGCACACCTATTCATTATCTTCTGTATTATAACATATTCACTCTTTTTTTTACATAGTTTTTGAAAAAAATTATTAACAAATTTTGTTACTTAAATTGTGCATTTAACCGATTTCCAAGTTTTTTTATTATTCTTTTTTCAAGTCTTGAAATATAGCTCTGTGAAATCCCCATTCTGTCTGCCACTTCTTTTTGAGTTAACTCCTCTTTTTCTCCAAGTCCAAATCGCATATCAATTATTTCTCTTTCTCGTGTTGGAAGATTATCTATAATCTCACGAAGAATCTTTTTTTCGTCATCGTCTTCAATTTCACGACTTATTTCATCAACATCACTACCCAGAACATCTGCAAGCATCAGTTCATTGCCGTCCCAATCCGTATTTAAAGGTTCGTCAAGCGAAACCTCTATTTTCTGGGATGCGATTTTACGAAGATGCATCAAAATCTCATTTTCAATGCATCGTGAAGCATAGGTTGCAAGTTTTATGTTTTTTTCAGGCGAAAAGGTGTTAACTGCCTTGATAAGTCCTATTGTTCCTATTGAAATTAAATCTTCAATATTCACCCCCGAATTTTCAAACTTTTTTGCTATATACACAACAAGTCGCAGATTGTGTACAATAAGTTTTTCCCTCGCCTTTTCATCACCACCTACAAGCTGTTCGCTTAAAGCCTGTTCTTCCTCGATTGTCAACGGTTCAGGCAGGGCAATCGGTCCGTTTATGTAATGAATCTCCCTTTTAAAAAGTCTTAAATACAGCTTTTGCAAAAATAATTTGAATTTAGTCATTATTCATTTCCCCTTCAAGATTTATATTTAAAATTATTTTATACTCATCAAGTTTTGTTGTGCTTTCAGCTATGTATATTTTATCCGTAGTAAACTTGCCTATGGTTATTTTCTGTGGCTTAAACGCTTTTATTATTGACTCCCCGTTGACTGTTGAAATAGGAATAATTCTTATTGATTCGTCAGTATAAACACTATTAAAAACCGATTTATCTGCCATTATTACAGGATAATCTGAAAACGGTTCACGAAGGTTATTACCTGTGTCCATTAGTCCTATACAACTGACAGTTTTTCCGTTATTTTCGACAGTTACATAATACTCTTTATTCTTTGATGATTTTTTGTCCGTATATTTTGTTATAAAGGTTATTATAAGATAAGAAATCACCGAGCAAATTACTAAAAATGTCATATTCACATCAAAGTAAATAATGCCATTGGAGTAAATAAGAATATCCTTGTCGACGAATATGTATATGGCATAGGTTACACCACCAAAAAGAAATGTAATTGCAAATAAAAAGAAAAGCCTTTTGAAAAATTGCTTAATGGGTTTGATTTCAAAAGTCACCGCAACCATTAACACACCTGAAAGGATTTTTAGTATTGTCATAATAATGCTAAGGTATTCCAGAAAAAGCAGTAACGAAGACACACCTCCAACAAACGCACCAATACAGAGTCGCCACCTTTTTGTGTGGGAATGGGTGATTTTTCTTATTGCTAAAAGTATGAAATAATTAACAAGAGTATTTAGAATTATAAGAATATCCACATATACAATCAAATGAATCACCACACAAAAAAAGCTTGATACCATTTTACACGGTATCAAGCATTTAATTTGTCATTGTGTGTCTACACTTTTAAAGAATTCATATAATCCTCTAAAATAAGCACGGCAGAAACTGCATCCACAACTGCTTTTCTTTTTTTGCCACGGACATCAACAGTGTTAAGAATATTGTGTGCAGAAACTGTTGTAAGTCTTTCATTTTGAAAATCTACCTGAATTCCGGTTTTTTCTTTTAAGAGTTCACCGAATTCTCTACAAGCATCACTGCGAAAGCCATAACTTCCGTCCATATTTTGTGGCACACCCACACAGATTCGTTCAACTTTTCTTTCAACTGCCAGGTCTTTTATTTTATCGGCAAGTTTTTCTCTGTCTTTTTCAGTTATTACACATACGGGAGAAGCGAGAATTTGCATTTTGTCACAAACTGCAATTCCTGTTCTTACATCACCGAAGTCTACAGACATAATAATCATATATCTGTTACCTCCAACTCCTCCATAACATTGTTATTTGCAAGAGATTTTGAGAATGTGTAAGCACTTTGAACAGATGTGAATACAGGTGTTCTTCTCATAAGTGCGGCACGACGGATAACAGCATCTTCATCATTATTTCTGTTGTTCTGTAAGGTTGAAACAACATAGGAGAATTTGTTTGCATTTATCATTTCCACAGCCTGTTCACCATTTGCTGTGTTTGTAGCAATATGGTTTGAGTTAAGAAGTTTTGCAGTATCACTTGTGGCATAAATCTTAAATCCTTGTGATAAAAATTCCTCTGCCATTTTAATTGTGTCATTTTTATCACTTTCACGAACAGAAACAAGAATTGAACCGGTTCTCTTTATTCTCATCCCCGATGCAATCATACCCTTTAAAAGTGCGTTGTCAAAGGTATCGCCGACACCCATTACATCACCTGTGGACTTTGTCTTTTCATCAAGCACCATATCTGCACCCTTTAGTTTTTCAAAACTGAAAACAGGTACACGAACAAAATACTTGCCGTTTCCTTTGTTAATTCCTGTTTGGGAAAGTTTTTCACCCGACATACAGCGTACTGCCATATCCACAACATCCATTCCTGATGCCTTTGTGACAAACGGAACAAGAGTTGTGTTTGTAGCGGATGCTTTTGTTACATAAAGGTCATTGTCAAAAACAACAAACTGAATATCAAGAGCACCTCTAAATGAAAGTTCAGAAACAATAGCACCTATATATTCATTGACAGTTTCAAGCATTGAACTGCTTACACTTACAGTAGGTGTAACTGAAATTGAGTCGCCTGAATTGATATGTGCTTTCTCAATATGCTCACAAAGTGCAGGAACAAAATAATTCTCACCATCACTGATTACATGAGCCTCAATGCAAGTGCCGACATAAAGTTTTTTACTGCTTGTGTGCTTAACATTAGCATCATCAAGTATATCAAAAAACTCAATTTTATTGGTTATCTTTCGATAGAAATCATAGTCCGGTCCAAGTATTTCAACATTGTTTTCTTTGAGCATCTGAGATGCCTTCATAGCATCCTCACCGCCAAAAAGTACAAGTGCATAATGTGGTTTTTCAGTTTTAACTACATTGAGAATATCCTCGTTTGTTAACGGGTCGATATAAACACGGTCTGCAACATTGTAGTCAGTTGTAACAGATGCAGGGTTATTATTAAGGACAACAACCTCAAATCCTTGATTTTTAAGGGAATTGATTGCGTGAACCGTGCAATAATCATTGTCACCACTTCTACCTGCAACTGACGGACCACTACCAATAACCAAAACTCTCTTTTTATCGGTTTTATGAGCATCAATAAATACTTCTGCCTCATTATCTGCACCGAAAACAGAATAGAAATATGGTTTTTTTGCATCAAATTCTGCTGAACAGGTATCAATACTGTTAAATACAGCAGAAAGTGGAAACTCAGGCTTTTCACCGGTTAACATTTCAATTGCACAGTCAGTAAAGCCCATATTTTTTGCATATTTATAAGCTGATTTACTTTTATCTGCTTTTATAAGTTTTTCTGTATCTGCAATATTTTTAAGCTTATTCAAGAACCATTTGTCAATCCTTGTGATTTCATTGATTTCGTCTATTGAGAAACCTCTGTAAATAGCTTCATATACAGCAAAAATACGGGTATCATCGGAATTTTTAATTATTGCCTTCAACTCATCATCGGAAATATTTTCAAACTGTTCAAGATGAGGAAGATGGGTTTTGCCTGCACTTCTGATACCTTTCATAAATGCAAGTTCAAAGCCCGTACCGATTGTAAGGCTTTCACCCGTTGCTTTCATCATTGTACCAAGAGTACGGTTTGCCTCGCCAAAATTATCAAAGGACCATTTAGGGAATTTAACTGCACAGTAGTCCATAGCAGGTTCGTTACAAGCAGTTGTACAACCTGTTACATCGTTTTCGATTTCAAAAAGTGCTTTACCAAGGGCAATTTTAGCAGAAACATAGGCAATTCTGTAGCCTGTTGCCTTTGAAACAAGTGCAGATGTTCTGCTTACACGAGGGTCAACACCTGTAACAAAGTACTCTGTACCATCAGGACTTAAAGCAAACTGAACATTACAACTACCTTCAATTCCCAGATTTGAAACAACCTTTCTTGCAGCGCGGCGAAGACGGGTAAATTCAGAGTCTGTTAGAGTCTGTGCCGGAATTACAACAATACTGTCACCTGTATGGATACCAACAGGGTCAATACTTTCTACACTTGAAACGCTGATACAGTTATCCTCACTATCACGGATAACTTCAAACTCAATTTCTTTCCAACCGGCAATACTTTTTTCAATGAGAATCTGACTTACAATTGAAGTTTCAAGACTTTTCTCTGCCTTTATAGCAAGGCTTTCACGGTCATTACAATACTCTGCACTTTCTCGGTCAGGAGTGTATGCAGGGCGGACAATTACCGGATAACCAACTTTATCTGCAAAGTCACAAGCCTCATCCACGCCGTTAACTACAAGTGCAGGGACTGTCGGCTCATTCATTTCACTCAAAGCGTCCACAAATGAATGTCTGTTTTTAACATTTCTGATAACATCCTGATTTACACCGATAAGGACGGTATTTGTTTCTTCAAGATAGCCATTTTGAGCAAGTTCAAGGCTTAATTCAAGGCTATCGTCACCACCTGCTGTTGAGAGAAGTGCATCAGGTTTTTCTTTTTCAAGAATTCTTTTAACACTTTCAATGTTAAGCGGTTCAATATAAACTTTATCTGCATAAGCCTTGTCAGTTGCTATTGCCGATGGTGATGAATTGGCAAAAATTACTGTTACGCCCTCTTCCTTTAAAGCACGACAGACCTGTAATGCAGAATAGTCAAATTCAAGTGACTGACCGATTTTAACAGGTCCTGCACCAAGAACAAGAATCTTTTTGTAATTACTCATTGTTTTCACCGTCCATCATTTTAAAGAAATCTCTGATAATAAAGCCTGTACTACTGTCAACATCGCCTTTTGGTGTAAACTGAACAGAAAGTCCCTTGAAGTTCTTATATTTAAGACCTTCAACTGTATTATCGTTGATATTTGTCATAATAATATCTGCTGCATCTGAATAAACAGAATCTGCGTCTACTGCGTAACCGTGATTCTGAGTTGTAATCATAACCTTTCTAGAGTTTGCCATAATTACAGGTTGATTTGAGCCCCTGTGACCCTTTTCCATTTTTGTAATCTTAAAGTCTGATGCTAAAGCTAACATCTGATGACCTAAACCAACAGCAAAAATCGGGACACCAAGTTTTGTAATTTCCTTAACATTTTCTATTAGTTGCGGTTCATCGTCCGGGTCGGCAGGACCATCACAAAGGACAATGCCATCGGGAGAGTATTTCACAATTTCTTCTGCAGTTGTAAACGCAGGAACAACAGTCACATGACATCCGTTAAGTAAGAATGCATTAAGTTGCTTTCTTGGTGAGCCGTAATCAACTGCTACGATATTATATTTTACATTCTCACCTGTTAATTTCATAGGTTCTTTAATGGAGATTTCGCTGACTGCACCTGATACTGTATAATTTTCTATCCTAATAAGCAAGTCATCAAGATTATCAAGTGAATCTGTTATTGCACCATTTACATATCCCTTGTCTCGCAAATGTCTTGTGAGTCTACGGGTATCAATTCCACAAATACCAACAATCCCCCTGCTCTTCAAGTAATCGTCAAGATTCATCTCGTTGCCATCGGAGTAAACATCGCACCACTCACGGACAATGTAACCGTTTGACATAATATCACTTCCGTCTGTTTTGGGATTAACACCACGGTTAGCAGCAAGCGGATATGTCTGTGCCACTATCTGACCATAATATGTTGGGTCGGATAAAATATCAGTATAAGAGGATGTGCAAGTATTAAAAACAACCTCACCTATTGTTACACCATTCTTTCCCATTGAATAGCCTTCAAATATAGTTTTATCCTGAAGAACAAGATATGCTTTTTTTCTTTCCATCATAAAATCACCTATTTTTATTTAAGTTGGCGAAAAACCACAAAAGCCCATCAAAAGATGGGCATATATTCATTTATGTCTGTGTGCCTGATTGGGGTTTTGCAGTAGCACCTGTGGGTTCACTTGCAGTTACCGGTTGATTAGGCGTTGTAGTTTGCGTCGGAGTTTCCGGAACTGTCGGAATTGTCGGTACATCAGGAGTTACCGGTACTGTAGGAATTTCCGGAGTTGTTGGTTTTGTCGGGGTTTCAGGAGTTGTTGATTCGCCCGGTTTTGTAGGTGTTTCAGGCTTTGCCGAACCTCCCGAACAAACAGTACATACTGCCGGCATATAGGATGTCTTATACCATCCTGATGCTTTGCTTGTACAACCATCTCCCGCTAAAAGACCTGTACTTCTGCAATAAGTACGCTGAACAACTTTATCTGTATATTTTTCAAAGGATTTTGGTTCCAAACCCTCATGAACAGCATTCATAACACTTCTTAAAACAAGGGCGGCAGGGTTAAGACCTCTTGTAACAACCTGCTTATTATAGTCATAACCAAACCATACAGCAGCAACATAATGTGGAGTACCTGCAGCACACCAACGGTCATAGTTGTTTGATGTTGAACCTGTTTTACCAAATGTTCTGAAATTTTTAATTCCAAGTCCTGAAGCAGTACCACCTGAGCCATAGAAGACGGACTGAAGCATCTGATTCATAATATATGAGGTTTCAGGGGAGATAACCTGGTCACCCTCAGGCTCATTTTTCAAAATAACCTCACCGTTATTATCCTTAACCTCATAATAACAATACGGCTCATAATACTTACCGCCATTACCGAATGTGGCAAAAGCAGCAGCCATCTGTAATGTTGTAGCACCACCATTTGAACCACCTGTTGCAAGGGCTGAAGGAGAAACACTATCAAGTGAATCATTATATGTTGTAATACGGAATTTATTTTTAAGGTAATCATAACTCTTTTCAAAGCCCAAACCCAGTTTAACAAGAATCTGGGTAGGAACAGTGTTATACGACACCTCAAGAGCATACTGAACACTTACTTTACTGTCAGGTGAACCCGGGTCACCACCATAGTTTTCAGGCCAGATGCTGCCTTTCCATTGGATACCATAGTTTGTAACCATAGTTGACCAGGTGACAACATTCTCCTCAATAGCAGGAGCATAAACTGAAATCGGCTTTATAGAAGAACCGGGCTGACGAACAGCAGAAACTGCACGGTTATTTGAACGGTTCTGTGTTTTTTCGCCTGCACCACCAACTAATGCTACAATTCTGCCGTTATAGTCCATAATTGAAATAGCAGACTGTGCAAGTTCGCTTGCTGAGCTTACTCTTTCTGTCGGGAAGCCTGTACGATGAGCAAAAATGTCTTCAGCAGTTTTCTGCACCTCTGTATCAAGAGCAGCGTAGATATGAAGACCACCTGAATAAATCATATTAGTCGCTTCATAATGTGAATAGCCCAAGCCCTTTAAGTCAGCGATAACACTATCGATAACATAGTCAATATAATAACTCTGAACATTATTATCAGTTACTGTTTCAATGCTTATTTCCTTATCGTTTTCGTCGTTAGCGACATATTTCTCACTATTTGTGAAAATAAGTTCGTAAGCAATAGCCTCGTCGTACTGTTCCTGAGTAATTACCTCTTGCTCAAGCATCATATTAAGGCAAACTTCCTGACGCTTTTTATTCTCTTCGGGTTGCCACAACGGGTCATATTTACCCGGATACTGTGTAATACCTGCAATAGCAGCACTTTCTGCCAAGTTAAGTTCCGAAACATCCTTACCGAAATATGTTTCCGCCGCAGTCTGCACACCATAACAGTTATGGCTGAGATAAATTGTGTTAAGGTATGCTTCAAGGATTTCATCCTTTTCGTAATATCTTTCCATGTTCATAGCAGAGAGCATTTCGTTATACTTTCTGTTGATGTTACGCCCTGCCTCACCTGTAAGGTTTTTAATAAGCTGTTGAGTAATTGTTGAACCACCACGAACTTTACCTGTAGTAATAGCTGAATTTACAATACCCAATGTTGAACTGTACCAGTCAACACCCTTATGCTCATTAAATCGCTTATCTTCAAGAGAAACGAAGGCTTTAGGAATCCATTCAGACATATTTTCCATATCAACCCAAACACGGTTTTTCTCACCGTGAAGCTTTGTAAACTCCTCAAATTCCCCCGACTCGTTTTTTGCATAAATAATTGTTGTCTGGTCTTGATTTTGCTTATAGTACTGAAGGTCAATGATTTTATCACCATTAACCGTTTTAATCATATCAGTAATTACATACCCACCAACAATAAGACAAGTCAAGCAGAAGGTGAATAAAACTGCAAAAATTATATTAAATATTTTCTTTGTTTTCGTTGACATCTTTTTCTTTGATGTCTGAGGTTTTTTTCTCATATTTTCCCTCCGAAATAAAGTTATAAAATTATACAGATTAAGTATAACACATATTTCCTGAAATGTTTA
>JAZSBY010000098.1:0-5529 GCA_045602655.1 Candidatus Fimenecus sp.
CCTTAAAATTTTTTTGCGAAAATCCAGAATAGGTATTGACATATTGACTTGACTTGTTTATAATAATAAACTGCTATTAAAATGGAATTGTATACGCTGGAGCATTTTTCGTAAAAAGAATTTTACCATAATTTGTTACGAAAATCAAGGTGTAAAACAACTTTAATTTAATAATCTCCACGCCTTATATACTATGTATATAGATATGGGGCTCAGGAATAAAAAAACGAACGGAGAGTGATAAGCCCTATGGTAAATGTCAAACGGGTAAAACTTGGCAGAAATACCCGTATGAGTTTCTCAAAAATCAATGAGGTTATGCAGATGCCTAATCTTATTGAAGTGCGGAAGAATTCATACAAGTGGTTCCTTGAAACAGGACTTAAAGAGGTGTTCCGTGATATCGATGCAATCACCGATTACACAGGAAATCTCGAATTGACTTTTGTGGATTATCGTATGGACGATAAGCCAAAGTACACAGTCAAAGAGTGTAAAGAAAGAGATGCAACTTATGCTGCTCCTCTCAGAGTTACCGCACGCCTTTTCAATAAGGAGACAGGTGAGGTCAAGGAAAACGAAGTTTATATGGGCGATTTCCCACTGATGACAGACAGTGGTACATTTGTTATTAACGGTGCAGAGCGTGTTATTATTTCACAGCTTGTACGTTCACCAAGTGTATACTACGGAATGACTCATGACAAGACAGGTAAGGAACTTTACACAACAACTGTAATTCCTAATCGTGGTGCTTGGTTGGAATATGAGACAGACCAGAATGACCTTTTCTATGTAAGAATTGATAAAAACAGAAAGATTTTCATCACTACATTTATCCGTGCATTGGGACTTAGTTCAAATGCCGAGATTATGGAGTTCTTTGGCTATGACGACAGAATCGTGGCAACTCTTGATAAGGATACTACCGTTAATACAGAACAGGCTCTTATTGAGGTTTATAAGAAACTTCGTCCGGGTGAACCACCTGCACTTGAAACAGCTCAGGCACATCTTGATGGTCTTTTCTTTGACGCACACCGTTATGATATGTCAAGAGTTGGTCGTTATAAGTACAATAAGAAACTTGCTATCTCTTCTCGTATCGCAGGTAAAACAGTTAAAGAACCTGTTATTAGCAAACTCACAGGTGAGATTATGGCTGACACAGGTGACACAATCAGTGAAGAACTTGCTTACAGAATGGAGCAGGAGGGTGTTGACACTGTTATCCTTGATGTTGACGGTAAAGAAGTAAAAGTTTACTCCAACGGTATGGTTGACATCGGTGAATATGTTCCTATGTTCACAGAGGATGAACTTGAAGCAGTTGGCATCAACGAAAAAGTTCGTTTCTCAGTTCTTATGGAAGTTCTTGATAAATGCGGCGACGATAAGGCTGCACTCGAAGAAGAAATGGCTCTTCGTGCAGACGACCTTATTCCGAAACATATTATTAAAGAAGATATCTTTGCAACAATCAACTACCTTAACGGTTTGGCATCAGGCATTGGTGTTACAGATGACATTGACCACCTTGGTAACCGTCGTATCCGTTCAGTTGGTGAACTTCTTCAGAACCAGTTCAGAATTGGTTTTGCAAGAATGGAAAGAGTTGTTAAAGAAAGAATGACACTTCAGGGACAGGAACCTGATAAAGTAACTCCTGTTGCTCTTATCAACATCCGTCCTGTAATGGCTGCTATTAAGGAATTCTTTGGTTCTTCTCCGCTTTCACAGTTTATGGACCAGACAAACCCATTGGCAGAACTTACACATAAGAGAAGACTTTCAGCTCTTGGTCCCGGCGGTCTTTCCCGTGACCGTGCAGGTTTCGAAGTTCGTGACGTTCACTACTCACACTACGGCAGAATGTGTCCTATCGAAACTCCTGAAGGTCCGAACATCGGTCTTATCTCTTACCTTGCAACATTCTCAAGAATTAACAAGTACGGTTTCATCGAAGCTCCTTTCAGAAGAATCGATAAAGAAACAGGTACTGTTCTTTCTG
This sequence comes from Candidatus Fimenecus sp., assembly GCA_045602655.1. Classification (GTDB taxonomy): domain Bacteria; phylum Bacillota; class Clostridia; order Oscillospirales; family Acutalibacteraceae; genus Fimenecus. Next base: position 2,012 of record JAZSBY010000098.1, read on the forward strand.
AAGTTGAATATATGACTGCCGATGTCGAGGATAACTATATCGTTACTCAGGCTAACGAACCTCTCGACGAAAACGGCAAATTCATCAATGCAAAACTTACTGCTCGTCACAGAGATAACTTCCTTGAAGTTGCTACAACTGAAGCAGACTATATGGATGTTTCTCCAAAGATGGTTGTATCTGTTGCTACTGCAATGATTCCGTTCCTTGAAAATGACGACGCAAACCGTGCCTTGATGGGTTCTAACATGCAGCGTCAGGCTGTTCCGCTTCTTAAAACAGATTCTCCTATCGTTGGTACAGGTATGGAATACAAGGCAGCTGTTGACTCAGGTACAGTTGTTCTTGCAAAGCGTGCTGGTACAGTTACTCAGATGGATGCAAAGACAATTGCAATCACAACTGCTGACGGCGAAGTTGATACTTATGAACTTATTAAGTTTATGCGTTCTAACCAGGGTACTTGCATCAACCAGCGTCCTATCGTAGCAATCGGTCAGGAAGTAGAAGCAGGGGAAGTTATTGCTGACGGTCCTGCAACATCAAACGGTGAAATCTCCCTTGGTAAGAATGCCCTTATCGGCTTTATGACCTGGGAAGGTTATAACTACGAAGACGCTGTTCTCATTAACGAAAAACTTGTCAGAGATGATGTTTATACATCAGTTCATATTGAAGAATATGAAATTGAAGCCCGTGACACTAAACTCGGACCGGAAGACATCACAAGAGATATTCCGAATGTCGGTGAAGATGCTCTTAAGGACCTTGATGAAAACGGTATTATCCGTGTTGGTGCAGAGGTTCATTCAGGCGATATCCTTGTTGGTAAGGTTACACCAAAGGGTGAAACAGATGTTGCAACTGCTGAAGAGAGAATTCTCCGTGCTATCTTTGGTGAAAAGGCTAAAGAGGTTCGTGATACATCTCTCCGTGTTCCCCACGGTGAATACGGTATCGTTGTTGATGTTGAAGTATTTACAAGAGAAAACAGCGACGAATTAAGTCCCGGTGTTAATAAGATTGTTCGTTGCTATATTGCACAGAAGAGAAAGCTCTCTGTTGGTGACAAGATGGCCGGTCGTCACGGTAACAAGGGTGTTGTTTCCCGTATTCTTCCACAGGAAGATATGCCATTCCTTGACGACGGTACTCCGCTTGATATTGTTCTTAACCCATTGGGTGTTCCTTCCCGTATGAACATCGGTCAGGTTCTTGAAGTGCATTTAGGTTTTGCTTACAGAAAACTTGGCCAGAAGATTGCAACTCCTGTATTTGACGGTGCTCACGAAGCAGATATCCGTGAAGCTCTCAAAGAGGCAGGTTACCGTGAAGACGGTAAATCAATCCTTACAGACGGACGTACAGGTCAGAAGTTTGATAACCCTGTAACAGTTGGTGTTATGTATTATCTCAAACTTCACCACCTTGTTGATGATAAGATTCACGCCCGTTCAATCGGTCCTTATGCTCTCGTTACACAGCAACCGCTTGGTGGTAAAGCACAGTTTGGTGGTCAGCGTTTCGGTGAAATGGAAGTTTGGGCACTTGAAGCTTACGGTGCAGCTTATACTCTTCAGGAAATCCTTACAGTCAAGTCTGACGACCTTACAGGTAGAAGAAAGACTTATGAGGCTATTGTTAAAGGCCTTAATATTCCGAAACCCGGTGTTCCCGAGTCATTCAAGGTTCTTATCAAAGAACTTCAGGCTCTTGCTCTTGATGTTCGTGTTCTTGACGAAGACGGTGAAGAAATCGACATTAAGAATGGTTTCGACAACGACGATTTTGATTTCGTTCCGGTTGCTGATTCCGAGGTTGAGTTTGAAGAAGTCAATGACGCAACTTACGATAACGGCTTTGTTCTTGATAACGAAGACGGTAGCGAAGTGGATGAAGATGATGATTCCGATTTCTACAAGGAAATGACATCATTTGAAGATTTCAACGACGATATGATGGAAGACGAAGATTATTGATTGACTCATCTATAATAGATAAAGGAAGAAGGGCTAAATTTAATGGAAAAGAAACCATTTGAAGCAATAAAAATCGGTCTTGCCTCTCCTGACCAAATCAGAGAATGGTCATACGGTGAGGTTAAAAAGCCCGAAACTATAAATTACCGTACACTCAAGCCCGAGAAAGACGGACTTTACTGCGAAAGAATTTTTGGACCTCAGAAGGACCTTGAATGTCATTGTGGTAAGTATAAGAAAATCCGTTATAAGGGCAAGGTTTGTGAACGCTGCGGCGTTGAGGTTACCAAGAAAGAGGTACGCCGTGAGAGAATGGGTCATATTGAACTCGTTTCTCCCGTGTCCCATATCTGGTATTTCAAGGGTATCCCGTCAAGAATGGGTCTTATGCTTGACTTATCACCTCGTGACCTTGAAAAGGTACTTTACTTTGCAAAGTACATCGTTACAGACCCGGGTGATACAGAACTTGAAAAGAATCAGATTCTCACAGAGAAAGAGTATGCTGATTATGTAGAAAAATATGATGATGACTTCAAGGCATCAATGGGTGCTGAGGCAATTAAAGAACTTCTCAGCGAAATCGATGTTGATGAACTCTGCAAAGAGCTTCGTGAAGAACTTAAGGATGCAACAGGACAGAAGAGAACAAGAATTCTCAAGCGTCTTGAGGTTGCTGAAGCATTCAAGCAGTCAGGCAACCGTCCTGAATGGATGATTATGGATGTAATTCCTGTTATTCCACCCGATATCCGTCCTATGGTTCAGCTTGACGGTGGCAGATTTGCAACATCCGACCTTAATGACCTTTACAGACGAGTTATTAACAGAAATAATCGTCTTAAAAGACTTTTAGAGCTCAACGCTCCTGAAATTATCGTTCGTAATGAAAAGAGAATGCTTCAGGAAGCAGTTGATGCACTTATCGACAATGGTCGTCGTGGCAGACCTGTTACAGGTCCTAATAACAGAGCACTTAAATCTCTTTCAGATATGCTTAAAGGTAAGCAGGGACGTTTCCGTCAGAACCTTCTTGGTAAGCGTGTTGACTACTCAGGCCGTTCAGTTATCGTTGTCGGTCCTGAACTTAAACTCTACCAATGTGGTCTTCCAAAGGAAATGGCACTTGAACTCTTTAAACCATTTGTTATGAAGAGCCTTGTTGAAACAGGTGTTTCTAACAATATGAAATCTGCAAAGAAGATGGTAGAAAGAGCAAAAACAGAGGTTTGGGACGCACTTGAAAAGGTTATCAAAGACCATCCTGTTATGCTTAACCGTGCTCCTACACTTCACAGACTTGGTATTCAGGCATTCGAGCCGGTCCTTGTTGAAGGTAGAGCTATTAAACTCCACCCACTTGTTTGTACAGCTTTCAACGCTGACTTCGACGGTGACCAGATGGCTGTTCACGTACCTCTTTCTGCAGAGGCACAGGCAGAAGCAAGACTTTTGATGCTCGCTGCTAACAACCTTCTCAAACCATCTGACGGTAAACCCGTTGCAGTTCCTACACAGGATATGATTCTTGGTTCATAC
>JAZSBY010000099.1:0-4453 GCA_045602655.1 Candidatus Fimenecus sp.
CTTTTGGCGGTGGAGCTTTAGGCGGTGCTGACGGTTATATGAGCCGTGATATCAATATCGTGCAGAATATTTATTCTCAGGCAAAAACGGCTGCTGAGCTTATGCGTGAAGCAAGATGGCAGGCAAAAATGGAGGTGTTGACAAGTGTATAATGCCACAATTCAGACCAAAGACGGAAAACAGTTAGACCTTGGCTTTGAATATGGAATTGTTTTTGACATTTCCCCTTTATCAGGTGTTGATGTTGACATTGCAACATCTCAATCTTTTCAGCAGATAGGTGAAAGCGTTGAAAATACTTCCGTATTAGGTTTGACCCGTGAGATATTTGGTGTTATAATGAATAACGAAAAGAGTATCACAGAGAAACTTCTCAGCACTCTTTCAGCGTTTTCAAGTGGCAAACTCAAAATCGGTGACAGATACTGCGAGTTTACCACACAAAAAACACCTTATATCAATCGTGAAAAGTCAGGGCGTTTGACTTTCAGTGCTTCTTTGTACTGCCCTTATCCGTTTTGGATTGACGAAAAAACAAACGGTTATGTTTTTGGCGGTGTAACACCTGCGTTTTCTTTCCCGGTATTGTATGACAGTCACATTTTTGGTGTAAGAAAACCCGTTGAAACGATGAATTGCTACAACCGTGGTAATGTAAGACAGACTTTCAACGCTGAATTTTCAACATTTGCAAGTGTTTCAAACTTTGGCTTAAGAAATGTCACAACGGGAAGTTTTATGCAGATTGCTGAAACAATTTCGGGAAACGATGTTGTGAATGTCTATCAAGACGGTGGTAAAATTCGCATAGAATTAACCTCTGAGGGTGAAACAAGCAACATCATAGCAAAACTTGTTGATAATTCGACTTTGTTCGAGCTTGAAACGGGAGACAATATAATCGTACCATTTGCAGATGAAGGGCTTGAAAACCTCAATGTTTCGCTTACTTTCAGCCCTGCATATACGGGGGTATATGTATGATTATCAGTTTTTATGGCACAGACTTGATTTTAAAAAATATTGTGCGAAATTGGGTGTCACTTCTTGCCGTGAACACTTACAATTCAATGGGGTGTTTTACACTTGAGTTGCAAAATACCCCTTACAACGCTGAATTAATGCAACTTTGGAATTATTGTACTATTGACAACGATAATGAAAATGTTTATGTAATAACTTCAGCCAACATAGCTGACGGAAAGATTGTTTTGACGGGTTTCCCTGCAACTTATATCTTTTCAAAAAGGGCAAGTACAACAGTTATCAGCAACAAAAAGGCTGAAGTCGCTATGAAAAGCCTTGTTGATAATATGACACCGTGGGATAATGTTATCACGGAAGAAATAAAAGGTCTTACAGACACTTTTAAAAATCAAATGTCTGATAAGCAAATCCTTGAATATCTTCAGGGCATAGGTCAAGCAACAGATGTGGGCTTTAGATTGGTAAAAGAAGGTCAAAAACTTGTTTTTAAAACCTACAAGCCAACAATTAACAATTCTGTAAAGTATTCAACAAGCCTTAAAAATGTTGCAAATCTTGAATATTTCATCAGTGAAAACGATTATTACAACTATGCTATTGTTGCAGGTGCTGAACACGGAGAAAAAAGGGTGACCGTGACAGCCTCAATCGGAAACACTTCAGGTGTTAACCGTAGAGAGCTATATGTAGATGCTCGAAATGAACAACCTGAAGAAGGTGAAATACTTGAAGATTATAAAGCAAGACTTGAAAGAGTTGGCTTGCAGAAGTTGGCTGAACGGTTGAAAGTTGAAACCTTGTATTTCTTTGTTGAACAGAATGATAATGTAAAGCTTGGGGATGTTATAAATGTATCTCTTGAAGAATATGGCATTTCCTTACAAGTCAGAGTTGTTGAAGAACAGCTTATAAACCAAAACAACACTACAGAAAAAACTATAGGTGTTGGCACACCGATGAAAGTGAGGCGAATTTAATGAGCATAACCACTTATCCTCTTGACGGAAAATATTACAATGCTCAAGACGCAGAAACTTATCTTTGCACAAGAACAAGCGGTGTATTCTCTGAGGATATATCGTTTACCCCTAACGGTATGAATATCACCGTTTCCCCTTTTCTTGCGTGGATTAAAAATGATGATTTTTCGGGTAAATCAGTCGCAGTAACCACAGACACAACCCTGACGATTTCACCCTCAGAGCCTATTCTTTCAAGAATAGACAGAATTGTTTTAAGGTTTGACGCAAGAAAAAACGGCTCAGAGTTAATGGTGTTAAAAGGCACACCTTCAAGCTCACCTGCAGCACCCTCTATTGAAAGAACGCCCGTTATATATGATTTGTGTCTTTGTCAGATATCTGTCAAGCCCTCTGCTACATCAATTTCAGCAGGCGACATAACAAGCACCCTACTTGATGAATCTCTTTGCGGTATTATGAGAGATGGTGTAACAGGTATTCCGACAAATCAGTTAGTAGCACAATGTCAAGACCTTATCAAAGAATTGAATACGGCAATCAGTATGGCTGAAAAAGGTTCTCCTGTGTTACAGAGTTTAGGTATCAAACGAGGAACTATAACGATGGTGTTAGGAGAGCAAGGTGAAAAGATATACAAAAGTGGCGATATATCTTTTGATGTACCATTTTTGTCTACACCTACTGTTGTTGTAACAAGATGTGTAGGAATCACACAAGACGATACTGTTGCCAAATATGTAAAACCTCAAGTGTCAGTTTATGCAAACGAATCTTCTTTTAATTTAAATGTATTTAGAGAAGTAACAGGTATAACAGCCGAATTAAAATACAATTGGATAGCAATTGGTAAGGTTTCTTGGGATGATGACGGCGGTGGCGGTGACGGTGGCGGTGAAGAAGATGACACCGAATACTTCACTATAAGCACAAGCGTTGACCCTTTGGGTTCAGGTATAACTGAGGGTGCAGGCAACTTTGCGAAAGGTTCTACGACAAAGCTTGTTGCACGAGCCTTCAGTGGTTATTCGTTTGATGGTTGGTACTTAGGAAATTCTAAGATTACTTCAAACGCAGAACATACGGTGACAGTAAATTCTAACGCAACATATACAGCTAAATTTGTTGAAGCAATTCCTGATATTGTTGTGCAGATAAATGTTGACCCTGTAGGTGCGGGCACCGTTTCAGGTGCAGGCACTTACAAAAAAGGTTCTGTCGTAAGCTTGGCAGCGACACCTAAAGATGGTTACAAGTTTGTAGGTTGGTTTGTTGGTGACGCCAAATATTCTTCTTCAGCAGACTACAGCGTTACTTTGAACAGTTCAACAACATTTACTGCTAAGTTTGAAGAACAGGTTGTTACACCTGATTATTATACAGTTACTGCAAAAGTAACACCTACGGGTTCAGGTACAGTAACAGGTGGCGGACAGTATGTTCCCGGTGCAACTGCAAAGCTCACAGCTACAGCAAATGAGGGATATGTTTTCTCACATTGGAGTAGTGGTACAGAAACCATAAACAGTGCAGAATTTACATTTGTGGTATCGTCAGACCGCACTTGGACTGCTCACTTTATTGAGGGTGAAGAAGAAACAGGAAAAGTAACAATTACCACAAGTGTTGAACCTGCGAATTCAGGTACAGTAACAGGTGGTGGCGAAGTTACTTCAGGAAGTATGTCTGCAGTTCAAGCAAATGCTAACGATGGTTATAAGTTCAAGCATTGGAGATTTGAAGACGGAACAACCAACACTGAAAACCCGTATTTGTTTAGAGCAAGTGCTGACAGAACATTTGTTGCTGTGTTTGAACAGGGCGATTTCTATACCATTGATGTTTATACAAACAACGCAAATTATGGTACAGTAAGCGGTGGAGGTTCTTATGAAAAAAATTCAACAGCAACAATTACCGCAACACCAAAACCCGGATATAAGTTTAATTTTTGGGTAGATGATGTGGATGAAGAAATACCTGTTAACCCACTTCAAATCAATGTATACAGAGACTATTTCTTAACAGCTATGTTTGAGGTAGACAATGGGGAAGGAGAAACAACTTACACAAGTGACACCCTTATTGATGGTACATTGTATGTAGGCACTCAGACAACCAACATTGAAACAGACAGTGGTTATGCAGGTCGAACTGATATAACACAAGTTGTTATCCCCGAAGGTAGAGGGACAATTGCAATGGATTGTTTCTTTAGTTGTTCTAACCTTGAAAGCGTAACAATACCTGCAACTGTAACATATATAGGTGGGAGTGCGTTTATTAATTGTCCTAAACTTACACAAATCAACTATGGTGGCACTAAAATGCAGTGGCAAGAACTGATAACAGGTGAAATATCGTTTGGAGTTTTCGAAGACTTAGCAGAAACAACTGTTACTTGTTCAGACGGAATTGCTGAACATATAAAACTAACGCTGAGCATACAACCCTCAGGTTCAGGTCGTGTCCGTGTTCCTAATATC
>JAZSBY010000100.1:0-7272 GCA_045602655.1 Candidatus Fimenecus sp.
TACTCAAGCATACACTTATGAAATGCTTGAAAAGTATTATCCCGATGTGTTTGAGGAGTTAAAGGAGAAAATTGCAAAGGGTCAGTTTGAGCCTGTTGGTGCTATGTATGTTGAGCCTGACTGCAATATCCCTTGTGCAGAGAGTTTAATACGTCAGTTTATGTATGGTCAGCACTATTTCCGTGAGAAATTCGGAAAGACTGTTAAAAACTGTTGGTTGCCCGATGTTTTCGGCAACTCCTGGATTTTACCGCAGATTCTTAAAAAGAGTGGTGTTGACTACTTTGTATCAAACAAAATGTCAACTTGGAATGACACAAACCGTTTCCCCCATAATAACTTTATCTGGAAGGGTATTGACGGTAGTGAGGTTTATGCTTGTGTACCGCCAACACATTTTATAACCTGGAATATGCCATCTCAGATTCAGGAAAACTGGGAAGCATATCAGGACAAAAACCAAGGCGGAAAGACTTTGTCAATGTTTGGCTACGGTGACGGTGGCAGTGGCTGTACGGAAGAAATGATTGAGGTTATGCACCGTTTCAATAAACTCTCAATTATGCCGAAAACCGAACACATTGGCGGTCAGGAATTCCTTGAAAAGAACCTTAAAGACAATAAAAATCTCTCTAAATGGGATGGCGAATTGTATCTTGAAATGCACCGTGGCACATTCACCACAAAGTCCAAGATGAAACGCTATAACCGTCAGCTTGAATATAAGCTTCGTGAGGCGGAAATCGTTTCAACTCTCCGTCATTTAAAGGGTGCAGAATATCCTCACGAGGAAATCCGTGATATTTATAAAAAGTTACTTGTAAATCAATTCCACGATATTCTTCCCGGAAGTCATATCACACCTGTTTATCGCGATGCTATGGCAGATTATGAGGAAATCGAGCAGAGAGTAAACAAAATAATCGGCACAGGTGAAGAATATTTCAATTCACTTAATTTCCCTCGTAAACATCTTACATTCGTTGAAAATGTGTTCGGTAACAGTACACGCTACGGCAAAAAGGGTAATTGGGTAATTCCTAATCTTCCTGCTCTTTCAAGCGGGGACATAAAAGTTGAAGAATATAACGAAGAATGGCTTTCTGTGGGTGAAAAGGTTATTACCCCATTCTATGAAATCGTGTTTAATACCGATGGCAGTATTGAGAGCCTTTACGACAGAGAATTACAGCGTGAATGGGTAAACGGCGAGTTTAACAAGCTTAAACTTTATAAGGATAATCCCGGTGTTTATGATGCTTGGGATATTCTTCCTAACTATAAGGATAGGGAAGTTGAGGTTAAAATTCTCTCACCGTTAAAGACTGTTGAAAAGAATTCGGAGGTTGTGTCCTTTGCTTGTACTCTTGCAACTGAAAAAAGCACTTGGAAGCGAATTATCCGTGTTTTCCGTCAGTCCCGTGGTATTGAGGTTGAAAATATCGTTGATTGGAATGAAAAACACGTCCTTGCAAAGGCACAGTTTGACTGTGATGTGCTGACAAGAAAAGCAGTTTGCGACACAAGTGCAGGTTTTGTAGAGCGTGAAACTCACAGAAATACAACCTGGCAACAGGCTCGTTTTGAGGTTTGCCACCATAAATGGGTTGATATGGCAGAAACTGACGGTGGTATTGCTCTCATCAACGACTCAAAATACGGCGTCGGCTTACTTGAAAATTCAATGAGCTTGAGTCTTCTTCGTGCAACAATCCGTCCCGATGTTACAAGTGACTTGGGACATCACGAATTCGCATATATGATTTATCCTCATAGCGACGATTTTGTGAAAGCAGAAATCAACAATATTGCCTATGAGTATAATATTCCGTTGGGCAAAGCAGACCTTACTTGTGAGAACTCATTCGGTGAGCTCTATATGCAGACAATGAAAATGAGTGAGGACGGCACAATGATAGTTATCCGTCTCTCCGAGCAGAACGGCAGACGAGGAAAAATCCGACTTGACGGCAGGGTTAAACTACTTAATTTCCTTGAGGATATTATTGATGAAACCGAAACAATAGAATATAAACCGTTTGAAATTATCACAATCGGCATAAAAATATAAAAAAAGGGGATGCAAAAACGAAAGTTCTTTGCATCCTCTGTGCATTTATTCCTCAATATCAAGTGAAAAGTCCTCTGCCTCAAAATGTTCAATTTCCCGAGGACGCCTCGGTTGGCGTTTCAGTACATCATATTTAAATTTGTTGCAGGAAAATTGCGGGTCAACAATGCCCATTTTCTTGCACAGAACACCGTCTCCCGTGGGGGACAATTTCCCGTTGGCACAGTATGAGCAGGAGGCCTCAATAGTTTTTTTGTTAAGCAGTTTTTTCAATTCAATCACCTAAATTATATTTGTCTATGATAATTTTAACACATTTTTTTCTTTCTATCAACATCAAAAATCATAATAACGCACATTAAAATCAATGCCAGAAATCCCCATACGGAAACAGAGAAGGGTGCAGGGTGAATTTCCCCTGAATTTGCAAAAACATCAATTTCAATGGGGATGAAAAGCAGAAAAATATATGTAATAACTGCCGAAAGACAACCGTTGAGCACTCTGCTGAATAAAAAATGTGAGTATTTTACCTTACAATTTTTCAGACAATCCAGAATTTGACAATGCACACAAAATCCCCCAAAGCCAATTATAAAGGAGAAGTAGGGCAGAGGGATTTTCCCTGCAAACTCATTACAAGCACTTGTAACCTCAACCGTTGTTTTAATAAAAATCTCTAAAAAGTAGTTTGAATTAAAGATGTTAAAGCACTCAATAAGTCCGTTGAAAAGCACAACCCAACCGCAAATTCCGAGAATACTGTTAATGCCACTTGTCACCGAAGCCGAAAGGCAGGAAAGGTCTGAAAAGTGGTGTTTTTTTATTGGTGTATCATTCTTTTTATCATAAAAAAATCGTGATGAAAACCCCAGAATCATTGACGAAATGCAAAGGGATAAATAGATTATCACTCCTGCCAGGGGACTTTTCAGCATACTTCCGCCAACAGCAGTAACGGTAAATGCAGGACCCGCATTCATACAGAAAAAGCAAAGTCTTTTTGCTTGATTTTGAGTGATTTCTCCTCTTATAAAGAGTTCGTTGACCATTTTAAGCCCAACGGGAAAGCCCCCAATCATTGAAAGGATGATTACAGAAACCGTACAGGGAGGTTGACGGAAAATTTTGCCCGTAGCAGGTGCTGAAAATTTGTAAACAGGGGCTAAAACTTCGGATTTGGTAATGTAGGCAGAAAGCACCAAAAAGGGAAACAAAGACGGAAAAATTGTTTGAAAGCAGATAAGCAGTCCCTTTGTTATGCCGGTTTTCATTTCGTCGGGAAATTTAAACAGAAGAAACGCAAACAAAAAAATAAGCAACAGGGAAAAGTATTCTTTTTTAAACTTTACCGTAATCATAATATTCACCTGATAAAATATATTAAAAAGACAAGTGAATAATGAATTTTTTGTCTGCCACTTCATATAATTTTATGAGTGAGGTGGAGCTTATGCCACGAAAAGACCGAGAGAAAAAGTCAAAATTTCAGTTATCTCAGGTTATTGTCAACGAGCCGAAAATCGAGATGTCGGGAAACAGGGAAATCATTATTGACGGCTGTAAGGGTGTTGTTGAATACAGTGAGAATTCAATTAAACTCAATTTGGGTGAAACTGTACTGACCTTGTCGGGAAACGGACTCATAATTAACTCCTTTGACAGCAGTATTGTGGTTATAACGGGGCAAATCAGCGATATTTCTTTTACTTCATAGGTGAATTGATTTGATTATTGAATTTATAAGATATCTTTTAGGTTACATAGATTTCAAGGCTTACGGCGGACTTGCAGACAGATTTTTAAACCTGTGCACACGGGAAAAAATTCCACTTTGGAACATTAAAAATATAAACGGAAACATTTTTGCAAGGACAACAGCTTCAGGATACCTTGCCCTTAAAAATCCTGCAAAAAAATCAGGAATGAAACTATTGGCTCTAAATAAAAACGGAGTAATGTTTTTCTTCAAAAGAAACAAATCAAGGCTTGGAATTTTAGTTGGCATAGTCGCTTTTTTCTGCATTTTAACCCTGCTTTCACAATTTGTGTGGAGCATTTCCGTTGTGGGAAATTCTACTATTGACAACGATTATATTCTCAAAGCATTTGAAAAACACGGTGTAAAAGTAGGGGCTAAAATTTCAGATATTGATGCTAAAGACACAGCACAGCTTGTGGTGGGGGAAATTGAAAATCTTTCCTGGGCAGCAGTTAACAGGAAAGGCTCTGTAATTGTAATCGAGGTCCGTGAAAAAGTAATCGCACCCAAGATTTATGACGATAAAACACCTACAAATGTGGTGGCAAAAGATGACGGTGTGATTATGAGTATTGATGTGCTTTACGGCACGGAAGAAACCAAACCCGGTTGGGCAGTTACAAAGGGTGATTTGCTCATCAGTGGCGTAGTCAGTCACGCCGACGGTAAAGAGGTTTTTATTCACGCAGACGGATATGTAAAAGCCCTTGTAAAGAAAAGTGAGAAATTTACTGAGGATAATATTTCTTTACATAGCCTTAAAAACGAAAAAGTAAGAAATTCCGTATTTTTCTTCGGTATAAAAATTCCTTTGGGACTAAAAACCCCCGATACATTTTACACTCAGCACAAAGCATTTCTGAAAAGTGAAGAAACCCTGCTTCCCTTGGGCATAATAACAGAGTATGGTGCAGAATATTCTGAAGAAAATTCTGAAAAAAGTGATACTCTTAAACAAAAAATTGCACTTTACAGTAATGCAGAATATATGAAAAACCTGATGGAATACAGCGAGATTCAAAAATCAACTCTCAAAGAGGTTAAAATCAATAATGAAACAATATATCAGCTTTCTGCCGATTGCCTTCAGGAAATAGGGGAATTACAGGAAATTTATATTGAAAAAAATGGTGACAAAGAGTAAAAAATATGCTAAAATATCTTAAATATATACAATTTTGTAACAAGTGGGTGAAATGAGTTGTTTGAACAAGTAATAAATGTTGACAGAATGGAACAGACAGTCAGTTTGTTCGGCAGCTTTGATGAAAATATAAGGCTTATTGAATCACAGTATAATGTTAAGGTTGTAAGTCGCGGTGCGGAGATTAAAGTCAGCGGTGATGCGGAAAATGTTTCCAAGGCAGTAAGAGCCATTAACGGACTTTTAACTCTCATTAACCGTGGTGAGGCATTGTCCGAGCAGAATGTCCGTTATGTGCTTTCCCTCGTAAATGAGGGTAATGAGGACAAGCTTTGTGAAATGACAGGGGACTGTGTCTGCATTACTGCAAAGGGAAAACCCATTAAGCCAAAAACACTTGGACAGAAAAAATACCTTGAGTGTATAAAGAATAATACAATTACCCTTGGTGCAGGTCCTGCAGGTACGGGCAAAACCTATCTTGCAGTTGCAATGGCTGTTAATGCTTTCAGAGCAAAAGAGGTTAACCGTATTATTTTAACCCGTCCCGCTGTTGAAGCAGGTGAAAAATTAGGCTTTTTGCCGGGTGACTTGCAACAAAAGGTTGACCCATATCTCAGACCCTTGTACGATGCACTTTTTGATATGCTCGGTGCAGAAAGCTTTCAGCGTTATCAGGAGAGAGGCAGTATTGAGGTGGCACCGCTTGCATATATGCGTGGTCGTACACTTGACGACAGTTTTATTATTCTTGACGAGGCACAGAATACAACAAGGGAACAGATGAAAATGTTCTTGACACGACTTGGTTTTAACTCCAAAATCGTTGTAACAGGCGATATTACACAGATAGACCTGCCCGACGGTAAAAAATCAGGACTTGTTGAGGCTATGAAAATTCTAAAGGGAATTGACGATATAGCCATAAATATATTTACAGAAAAAGATGTGGTCAGACACCGTCTGGTTCAGGACATTATCAAGGCTTATGAAAGACAGGAAGCGAGGAAAAGCAAATGAATGAGAAATTAAGAGTTATAATTGATAATAAACAGAATGTAATGAAAATTCCGACGGGTGTGAGAATGCTTATCCGTCGTTGCTGTAAGGCGGTGCTTGTTCACGAGGGCTTTACGGATTTGGCAGAAATCAGTGTTTCCATCGTTGACGATAAAACAATTCACGAACTCAACCTCAAACACCGCGGAATTGACAGAAGCACCGATGTGCTTTCTTTCCCAATGGGTGAGGACGGTGAGTATGATATAAACCACGATACAGGGGCAAAAATCCTTGGTGATATTATCATTTCCATTGAACACGCCTATGAACAGGCAGAAAAATACGGACACACATTACAAAGAGAAATCGGCTTCTTGACGGTACATTCACTTCTTCACCTTTTAGGCTACGACCACGAAAACGGCGGACTTGAGGCAGTGCAGATGAGGGAAAAAGAAGAAGCAGTACTTACAAATATGGGACTTAAACGCAACGGAAGTTATTATTTGGATGAGGAATAATCATTATGAAAGACCTTGTTGCCCTTTTTAAAAGCTTTGGTTATGCCTTTCAGGGTATCTTTACAGCAATAAAAACCCAGCGAAATATGAGAATACATATCTCCTGCCTTTTTTATATGTTCTTTTTCCTTTGTGCCTTTGATTTTTTTGAAATCACAAGAACACAGTTTGCAATTCTCTTTATTGCAAGCGGACTTGTAATAGGTGCAGAGCTTATTAACACCTCCATTGAGGCAGTTGTTGATTTGCACGGTAAGGAGCATACGGAATTAGGCAAAATCGCAAAGGATTGTGCTGCAGGTGCTGTGCTTGTTTTCACAATTTTTTCAGTGCTGGCAGGTGTTGCAATTATGTGGCAACCCGATGCATTCAAGGAGTTATTCCAATATTTCACGGATAACTTGTGGGCATTGATTTTGTTTATTGTTTCAATAATTTTAGATACAATTTTTATATTCTTCGGATTCGGAAAAAAGGGGAAAAATAAATGAATTCACCAAAAACAGCATTTATTGCAATTGTTGGAAAAGCCAATGTGGGCAAATCCTCAATTCTTAATAAACTTTTAGGAACAAAAATCGCAATTGTTTCTTCAAAACCGCAGACAACCCGTACAAGAATTATGGGCGTGCTTACAACTGACGATAATATTCAGCTTGTATTTACCGATACGCCGGGTTTCCATAAACCAAAAACAAAACTCGGTGAAAAAATGGTTAAAGCAGTAAGTGACAGTATTGACGGTGTTGATGCCTGCCTTTTGGTTGTTGAG
>JAZSBY010000101.1:0-6674 GCA_045602655.1 Candidatus Fimenecus sp.
ACCTCTGCTTTAGCATATCGCATGGTTTTTTCGGCGGGGCCAGTACCCCGCCCTACCGATAATCATTAAAAATTAATTTATCTTTTGTTCAACAAATTCAAAATTATTTAATCAAGAGTATGTAATATTGTAATTTCTAAGATTTTGTGGTAAAATGTATTGATTATACAAATTGGAGGCTTTATTATGATGAAAATTTCACCCTCAATTCTCTCTTGCGACTATGGTAAAATGGCAGAAGAATTAAAGGATATGGAAAACTGTGGTGCAGACTATATGCACATTGATGTTATGGATGGTCATTTTGTTCCAAACATCACTCTTGGTGCTCCTGTTGTTAAGTGTATCAAAAAAGCAACCGATGTACCCTTTGATGTTCATCTTATGATTAGTGAGCCTCTTAAGTACATTGATGATTTCTGCAAAGCAGGTGCTGATATTATCACCTTCCATACAGAATGTGACTCTCCGATTGACGAAACAATCGACAAAATTCTTGCAAATGGCGTTAAAGCTTCTCTTACTGTTAAGCCAAAGACCCCCGTTGAGGATATTTTCCCATATCTTGACAAGCTTTCAATGGTGCTTGTTATGACCGTGGAGCCGGGATTTGGTGGTCAAAGCTTTATGGAAGATATGATGCCAAAGGTTTCTGCTTTACGCAGGGAAATCGAAAGACGCGGACTCAATTGTGAGATTGAGGTGGACGGTGGCATTAACGAAAACACTATTGCAATCGCTGCAAAAGCAGGTGCTGATGTTTTCGTTTCGGGTAACGCAATTTTTTCAAGTGCTGACCGTAAAGGTACTATTGAAAAGTTTAAGAAAATCGCAGCAGAAAACTATTGCAAATAAATCCTCCCGAGGTTTTTGCCATATTCCAAAACTCTGTCACCTGTTACTCCGTCAACTTCGGTTCCAAATTCACTCAGAAGCATTTTCATTTTGTTGTCCCTTGGAATTGAAACATAGTAATTCTTCTCCATTATATAGGCAACAACGGATTTTTCAGTTTTCAGAGTTTTTCGTATTACACAAATAAAATCAAGCAAATCATCAAGGCTTTTCAAAAGATAAAAACTGACGGACTCATTCTTTTTCAATTTATATCTTTTCTGAATATTTGTAAAAGTAAAAATGAAGAAACATCCGCCACCATCAATGGGCAAGGCTTCAACTATTACTTTTCCACCGTTCCTGATGTGATTTTTTCTATCAATCTGGTCTAACAATTTTCTTATGGCAATTTTTGCTTCATAATTTTGATTAGTAAGATTTTCATATGTAATCTGAAGTTTTTTCATATCCTCAAGGGATAACTCCACCAGCATTATATTGTTATTAAGAGTTTCAAAAGTCATTTTTGCCTCCTGAAAAAATGTTTATACTTCATCATATTACAAGGACCGGCAGTATGCAATTAAAAAATATTGGTAAAAGCGAGGAATATGTTTTGAAAAACACAAACATCCCTCAAAACTCAATAAAAAACAAGACGCATTCTACTACGGCAGACTATGCCCTTATGTTGATTGTTCCTCTTGTTGTTGCTTTTTTTATTAACGGAGTTTCTGCCATCAGACCTGTTGCTTTCTCCGTTTTTACTTGTGCTGTTACCTCCTTTTTTGGTAAAAAAATAATTAAAACCGAAACATCAATAAAAGATTTATCAGGTATTGTTATTGGTGTGATGGTAGCTTTACTTCTACCTGTAAACGCCCCTTGGTGGCTTGTTGTTTTAACAGCAGTTTTTGCTATTGTTGTGTGCGTTTTACCCTTTGGAACATTTGAAAAAGCTCCTTTTCCACCTGCAATTGCTGCTTTTTGCTTTGCCTCTCTCTGTTGGCCGGAAAGTGTTTTCGACTTCTCCTCACACGGATTATCTCTGGCAAAAATGCTTACTTACGGCAATGCAATAGACAGCAATTCCGTAGCAATTTTAGAAGCATTTATAGGTGCTGTCCCATCTGCTTTGGGTACGGGTTGTATTATTGCACTGTTTGGCTCATTGGCATTTTTGTTAATCCGAAGACCAAAGGATACCATCCCCGTATTCACTTTTGTTCTTGCTGTTTGTATTATGGCATTCATTTTTCCAAGAACATCTTCGGGAAGAATTATCTCTGTAATTATGGAGTTTTGTTCAGGAATGTTATTCTTCTGTGCAATTTTCTTTATGTCCTCTCCTAACAATATGCCTGAAAAACTCTTGGGCAAAATCGCCTGGGGCTTTGCAAGCGGTATTATATGTATGCTTATCCGTTATGTTAGTTCTTTCGAGGAAAGTGTTGGTTTTGGCATTCTTATTTCCTGCAGTATTTCTGACTATTTTGACAAACTGCCGTATACTAAAAAAGAAAAACTGCAAATCAAAGCAAATGAGCCTTCTATAGAAAATGAAATTCCAACTGTTGTGCCTGAGGAAATTCTCAGCGAAATTCCTGACATTTCGGATGATATAATTATGGAGTTTAACGAGGAAACTGACACTATTGAAACAGAAAGTCTTGAAGCAGTCGTTTCTGAAGAGAATACATTGTCTGAGCAAGATTCTCCTTTCATTATAGGAGGTGACAATGATGAGTAATAAAACAAATACACTTAAAACTATTCGTGACAGTGCTATTATAAAAAACCCGCTTCTTTTTGAGGCAATAGGATTATGTTCCGTTGTTGCTCTTGCCCGTTCATTAAAACTCGCTTTATTCCTTGCCTGTGTAACAATGGTGCAAATGATAGTATGTGAAGTTTTAACCTCTCTTTTTCTTAAAAATGTACGACGCTATTGGCGAGTTGCTCTCTATGTTGTTTTCAGCGTCATCATTGTGTTCCCTATAATGTATCTTATTATCCGCTTTTTTCCGAATATTGCCGTAAACTTTGGAATTTTTCTGCCCTTGATGGCTGTCAATTCCCTTATTGCACTTCATTGTGAAAGAGTTGCCGTTAAAAGTAATGTTAAAAAAAGTTTTATCGATGCTGTTTCTGCTTCTTTGAGTTACGGCGTTGTAGCAATCATTTTAGGAATTTTAAGAGAAATTCTTGCAAACGGAACAATCTGGGATATTGAGCTTAATCTTCCCGTTAAAATTTCTGCTCTCACAACACCCTTCGGCGGACTTTTGATTATAGGCTTCTTAGCAGCAGGACTTAAAGCCTTCATCAATGCAAAATATCCTGAGGCTTCGCCTGAAAAATCATTTGACTTATCAGAGATAAGGCGTTCCCATCGCGGTTCTATTCAGGAACTTCTGAACGAAGAATTTAACCCTTACGGTGAGGGTGAAGATGATAGTTTCTCTGTTCGTGAACATAAAAAGAAAATAAGAAAAGCAAAGATAAATCTCTCACAAGAAGCGAAAACCCCCAATGAAAGCGTTGACTCTCCTGTCTTCACAGAAGAAAGGGAAAGAACCTATCTTGACGACTTTTCAGAGATTCTCTCCGACCTTGAAAATAATAAATCTCCTGAAAACAATGACGGAGGTGACAAGCAGTGAATATAATTTTATCCCTTATTTCTGCAGCCCTTTATGTTATGCTGTTTCAGAATCTCATTTTTAATGGTGGTTACAGTTTAAGTGAAGCTGTGCGAATGAGTGCAAAACCCCGTCAGTTGTTTCCGATGACTATCTTCATCGCAATTTATTCAACTGTTCTGTCAACAATCTGCGTGTTTATCGACACCATTCCTTTTGTACAAAAGCTCAGCGAGGTTTTTCACGCTCTTATCTATGTGGTGGTGCTTCTTGTACTATATTTGGTTACAATGATAATTGTAATTATCTATGGTAAAGTTCCCCCAAGAACAGTCCGCAGAATAGGTATTGCTGCTTTTAATACTCTTGTTCTTGCAATGCCGTTAATCAATTTCCGTTCTGCATTCACTATCGTTGAAGCTATTGGTGCAGGGCTTGGTGCAGGGTTAGCATACGCTATTGCTGTTTTACTTATTAACTCAGGTCTCAAACGACTTGATGCTAATAAATCAATTCCCGGATGCTTTAAAGGAACTCCCGCAATTTTTATCTATACCTCACTTTTAGCTTTATCATTTATAGGAATTTCAGGCACATCAATCTTTATTTAAGTTGGCGAATATAAATATGGCAAGAAACACAAATCAAAACCGAAGATTAAAGGGTTATTACCCCTTCTCAAAAAAATATCCGTCGCGTCGCGGTGAAAGACCCATTCACGAAAGCAGACGAGCAAAGAAAAGAGAACGCAACAAAATTATTATGTTTTGCGTTATTCTGTTTTGCCTTTTTTTAGCAACTTTTGTCACCATCAAATTCTGCTATAACCTGTCCTTACGGCCACTACCTGATGCAAACAACAATTCTTCAGCTGTTTCCTTGGATTCTTTAAGCACTTTAAGGGCAACTTATGTTGACAATTCCGTTTTGGACGATACAGCAGAGTTTAACAAAACGCTGGATACTGCCGCAAAAAACGGATTTAATGCAGTTATGCTTGATTTCAAAACTCAGGAGGGCATTTTAACCTTTGACTCTGACCTGATATCCTATTCGGGAGATAATAAATATAATTTCATAAATCAAACTGTTATAAGCAAAATAAAAGACCGTGGTTTTTTTGTTGTGGCAAGAATTTTCTGCTTTGAGGACAGTATTGCTCCCCAACGCCTTAATGCCTATGTTTACGAAAATGCAGAAAAAACACAAATCTGGTTTGATGATTCAGCAATCAATAACGGAAGAGTTTGGCTCGACCCGACAAATTCCAATGCAACATCATATATTACAAAGGTTGTTCGTGAGGTTGTGGAAATTGGTGTTGACTGTATTTACCTCGATTCTGTACAGTTCCCTGTGGGTCGTAATGGTTCAACCCCTGTTTTCACAAAGGATGACAAAGCACTTAACCGAAATATTGTGCTTACAGAGTTCCTTGAAAAAGCTGTTGCTTCAGCAAAGGGTTGTCCTGTAATTCTTGGTGTCCCTTACGAGGCAATTTCTAACGGAAATGAAGAAAAATGGGGTGGTGTATTATTCGATACCCCTGCACACATGTGCTCACCTCTTATTGAGCCACCTGAGGGCGGGGATTACATCACTTATATAGAAAACAGCTATATTGTTATGGCGGACAAAGCGAAAAACAATTATTCTACCGTAAGAGCCTTTCCCACCATTAAAAACCCATATACTGACGACCATTTTTATAAAACTTTGTCATCGAGTAAAGCAGAAAGCTATATAATTATTCCTTGATTTTACAAAAAGACTTGAAATACAATAAATTTTATTGTATTATTTATAGTGTATTAAAAACAAAAATGGAGGTATACTACCTATGGTATCAGCAGGTGATTTCAGAAACGGCGTAACATTTGAAATGGACGGTAATGTTTATCAAATCGTTGAATTTCAGCATGTTAAACCCGGCAAGGGCGCTGCTTTCGTAAGAGCAAAAATTAAAAATGTTATTTCAGGTGGTGTTGTTGAAAGAACATTCAACCCAACTGAAAAGTATCCAACTGCTTTCATTGAGAGAAGAGATATGGAATATTCTTATAGCGATGGTGGTCTTTACTACTTTATGGACCAAGAATCTTATGAGCTTGTTCCAATCAACGAGGCAGACCTTGGCGACAACTTCAAATTCGTTAAGGAAAATATGGTATGTAAGGTTCTTTCTTACAAAGGCAATGTTTTTGGTGTTGAGCCACCAACATTCGTAACTCTTCAGGTTACACAGACAGACCCCGGCTTCAAGGGTGACACAGCTACTAACGCTACAAAACCAGCAACTCTTGAAACAGGTGCAGAAATTAAAGTTCCACTTTTCATTGACGAAGGCGAAATGATTAACGTTGATACTCGTACAGGCGAGTATATGTCAAGAGCATAATTGGAGGAAAATCAAATGACAATTACTGAAAAGGTAGCTTATCTTAAGGGTCTTGTTGAAGGTCTTGATTTTGATAAGGATGATAAAGAAACAAAAGTGATTAACGCAGTTCTTGAAGTTCTCGAGGATATGGCACTTACAGTAAGCGACCTCGATGACGAAATGGGTCTTGTTACACAGCAACTTGATGAAGTTGACGAAGACCTTGCAGAGCTTGAAGAAATCTTCTATGACGAATGTGACGACTGTGACTGTGATTGTGACGATTGTTGCGACTGCGACGAAGATATGTACGAAGTTGAATGCCCGAACTGTGGTGAAGTGATTTACTTTGACGAAGAAATCATTCTCGACGGCGAAGCAGAATGTCCTACTTGTGGCGAGGTTCTCGAGTTCGACTGTGACTGCGACTGCTGTGCAGAAGACGAAGAATAATTAACCTTTTAAAGATTATCAACCACTCTGTTTTTAGAGTGGTTTTTTCTTTTTTTATTGTATTTTTCAATATAAAAAAACCGCCGTGTTCATTAGCACAGTTTTTTCAGCATTTTTTATACTATTATGTGAAAAGATGTTGAAAAAGTCGCAAAAAAGGTGTAAAATAAAATGAATTATAATATGGTATAGTATACTTATAACTATGCCCAAAATTCTTAAAAAAAGGAGGCAAAGCGATATGAAGTATTTCAGAATAGGCATTTCTGTATTGTGTGCCTTGTCGGTTTGCCTGTATGCTGTATTTTTCATCAGAGAAAAAACTCAGGACAAAACATATCCTGTAATCACAATAGAAGAAG
>JAZSBY010000102.1:0-22456 GCA_045602655.1 Candidatus Fimenecus sp.
ACATCATACATTTTTTCGTAAACAACCTCTGCTCCACGCTTTAAAAGCTCGTCTACAACCTTACCAACGGTTTTTTCGTTACCGGGAATAGGTGTTGCAGAGATAATAACATAGTCACCTGTGCCGATTTCAACCCGTCTGTGCTCTGAAAATGCCATTCTGTAAAGTGCAGACATAGGCTCACCCTGACTGCCCGTTGTAATAATAACAAGCTTGTCGTGAGGATACCTTGAAATTGAATCAATGCTCACCAATATACCCTCAGGCACATTTAGATAGCCAAGCTTCGATGCTGTTTCAACAACATTTTCAAGGCTTCTGCCTGAAAGTGCAACCTTTCTGCCAACGGATTTTGCAACATCAATAATCTGCTGAACACGATGGATATTTGAAGCAAAGGTCGCAACAATAAGGCGTTTGCCGTCTGCCTTTTGGAACAATCTTGCAAAGGATTCACCAACTGTACGCTCACTTGCAGTATAACCCGGTCTTTGAGCATTTGTTGAGTCAGAAAGAAGACACAAAACACCCTTTTCACCAAGTTTTGCAATTCGTGCAAGGTCAATAACATCACCGTCAATTGGTGTGGTATCAATTTTAAAGTCACCTGTTTGCAAAATGAGTCCTGCAGGGGTACTGATAGCAAGAGCCAACGCATCCGGAATAGAGTGATTGACATGAATTGCCTCCACCTCAAAGCAACCAAGTTTTATTTTATCCTTTGGTTTGATTACATGAAGTTTGGCAATATCAAGAATTTTATGCTCACTAAGTTTGTTTTCAATAAGACCAATTGTAAGTTTTGTACCGTAAACGGGAATGTTGACCCTCTGAAGAAGGTATGCAAGACCACCAATATGGTCCTCGTGTCCGTGAGTGATAAAAATACCCTTTATTTTATTGACATTCTGCTCTACATAAGTAAAGTCAGGAATAACAAGGTCAACGCCCAGCATATCAGGCTCGGGAAAAGCAAGACCACAGTCAACAAGAATAATATCATCTCCGCACTCATAAAGTGTCATATTCTTGCCAACCTCATTGAGTCCGCCTAAAAATGCAATTCTTACACCTACATCAGGTGTTTTAGGTGTTCTTTCTTTCTTCACCCTTTTTTCTTTTGGGGCTTTATTTGTAGTTGATTTCTTTTGCGATGTTTTTTTATTCAATAAGCCTTTTTTACTCTTTGCAGGCTTGTTTTTACTACTTATACTTTTCTGTTGTGTTTCATTTGTCTGGACATTCTTACCATTTTTCTGTTTAGCCATAATTTCCTCCTTTTTTCTGCGAGATAGATTCAAATTAAAATATATGTAAGGAATAAAATATCAAAATACTTAAAATTACCCATAATATCTCAATATAGTTGTCATTATATAATACTATTATTTCTTATTATTGTCAAGGAAAACAGCCTTTATAAAATATATGTTGTTAAAGTTATAAATTCGTGATAAAATTAGTTTGATATATAATATATTCATTTATTCACAGAGGTTTTTATGGAAAATTTAAGTTATGTTGAGATGTTTACCGACGGTGCTTGTTCGGGAAACCCGGGACCCGGTGGTTGGGGTACAATTCTTCGTTGTAACGGAGTTGAAAAAGAGCTTTCAGGCGGCGAAGCTGAAACCACAAACAACAGAATGGAATTACTTGCTGTTATAAACGGACTGGAGGCACTTAACAGAAAGTGCAAGGTTAAAATTTATTCTGACTCATCCTATGTTGTTAATGGTATTACAAAGGGATGGGCAGAGGGCTGGAAGGCGAATAATTGGCGAAAGGCTGACAAAAAACCCGCACTTAATCCCGATTTATGGGACAGGTTGCTGACTCTTTTATCTAAACACGAATATGAATTTGAATGGGTAAAGGGTCATGCAGGACACCCTGAAAACGAAAGATGTGACAAATTAGCTGTTGCATATTCATTAAAATTTAAATAATTCCTTTATTTTTGTTTTTTACGGTTGATTATTTAAGGAGTTTATGATATATTTGTATTTATATATTGGATATATATGACTATTTTAAAAAGGCGTGATTGAAAAGTGGAAAATAATGTAACCACAACTGTTTCTCAAGAAGTTAACAGCGAAGTTTCTGCCGCTAACAGACGATATCTTAGACCAAAAGAAATCGCTGCGTATCTTCTTACCTCTTTCGGACAGAAAAACTTAAGCCAGTATGTTAATGCATTCCGTCAGTTCTTTGCTATCAGCTTCCTTGGAATGTCAGGTAGTACATACGGTGTTATTATGTTCATCGAATCAATTTACGATGCAGTTGACGACTCAATTTCAGGTCTTATCATTGACCGTACAAGAACCCGTTGGGGTCGTCTTCGTCCATGGCTTGTCATTCCTACCCCATTCTGGGCAATAGCAATGATAATGCTTTTCACAACCCCGTCGTTCCTTGTTCACGAATGGCAAAAAGTTATCTGGACTATTGTTGCCATCTTTGTTTATAACCTTGGTATGTCATACTTTGGTGCTTGGACGATTATGCTTTACAACATCACACCAAACAACAATGAGCGTGACAATCTTATCGCTACATCAAAGTTTGCTGACCTTTTTGGTGTTTTCCTTCCGTCTATCGCATCAATGTTTGTTGGTTTCCTTCCAAAGGCTACTGACAACAAAATCGGTATGCAGGATATTTACACAGGCTTTGCTGTTATCATCACGGTAATCGCTGCATTCACTGCATTCTACGGCTTCTCTGCAATGCGTGAAAGAGTACCGCTTGCTTCCCGCGAACAGATGAAGGAAGTTGGCGTTATTGAATCATTCAAAAATGTTTTCAAGAACAGACCAATGTTCATTCTTGTTCTTTCCGGCTTCTTTGCAGGATTTAAGTCAGTTGGTGTTGCAAGTGAAAGCTTCTACTGGATGCATAACTCAAAGAATGTTGCTCACGGTTCTATCGCAGGTCTTTTCACAGGTATTCCTAATTATATTATGGTGCCGCTTGCTCCTAAACTCATTCGTAAGTTCGGTGCTAAAAAGGTTGCTGTTGCGTCAGGTATTTTTGCAGGTATTGCTTATGCAGGAACATTCCTTATCGGTATCTTCGGCAATGACGGAAAAGGCTTCCTCGTTGACTGGGAAGGTCAGAATGCTGTAATTAACCTTGCAGTTTTGACACTTTGCCTTACAATCTGCGGTCTTCCAAACCAGCTTTTAAATGTTGCAGGTGCTGTTCTTCAAGGTGATGTTTACGACTACAGCGAATGGAAAACAGGTATGAGAAACGAGGCTCTTGTTCAGACTGTTCAGAACTACTTTGGCAAGGCAGCTAACTCAATTACACAGCTCCTTTCAGGTGTTGTTATTTCAGCTGTTGGCTATGTTGCCCGTAAGGATGAATTCGGCAATATCGTTCCTGAATCAAACCACAAAACACTTCTCGGTTTCTGGGCAATCTTCTGCTTACTTCCTGCAATTGCTCGTTTCCTCTATGGTGTAACTCTCTTATTCTTCAATGTTGACGGTAAGTTCAAGGAGCAGATGCTTGCTGACCTTGAAGTAAGGCGTCGCGAAAGACTTGAAACACTTGTAGTTGATGGCGAAGGCACAACGGAAAGCGACAATAACTAAATTTCAATCACACAATATATACAATTAACCCCAGCTCAATTGAGTTGGGGTTTTATTTTGACAGTATAGCAGAGATTTAATAAACTCATATTTGCTGTATATATTTTTTTATTTCATCAAGGGTGAACACGCCTTTTTCCGTGATAAATGCCGTTATAAGCGAGTGGTCGGTTACATCAAACGCAGGGTTGAGAGTTTTTGCATTCTGTGGAATCATTCTTTTTTCATACCACATATCCCCTATTTCGTCACCATTTCGCATTTCGATTACAATATCGTCACCTGTTTTGATGTTTTTATCAAAGGTTGAGAAAGGCATACACACATAAAATGGAATATTATAATGCTTTGCCAGAATTGCCACAGCACTTGTACCGATTTTATTTGCAGTATCACCATTTAAGGCTACTCGGTCACAACCGACTAAAACTGCCTGGATGAGTCCGTTTTTCATAACGAATGATGCCATATTATCGCAGATTACAGTTGTGTCAATATCTGCATCGCAAAGTTCAAAAGCAGTCAGTCTAGCACCCTGCAAAAGTGGTCGGGTTTCATCGGCAAAAACCTTTATATTATGCCCCTTTTCCTTTGCAACATATATGGGTGCTAATGCTGTACCGTATTTTACGGTTGCAAGTCGTCCTGCATTACAATGAGTTAAAACCGAATTGCAATTTTTAAGAATTTCTGCACCATACTCGCCTATTTTACGACAAATTTCCATATCATCGTCAATCATTTTAAGTGCTTGATTTGTAAGGCTTTCCTTAAAATTCTCTGAATTGGAATTTTCTGCCACTTTAAGCATTTCTTCTGTTGCCCATTTAAGATTTATAGCAGTAGGACGACACGAAACCAATTTTGTGCAGTAGTCCTTTAACTCTGCAAAAAGTGCTTCGTATGTAGTGGCTTTACTGTTATTCATAAGCACCGAGAGGCTTATTGCAGTAAACACACCGATTGCAGGAGCACCACGGACTTTAAGCATTTTTATTGCATCAAAAATCTCGTTATAATCGTCAGTGGCAACTTCTTTATATTCAGTTGGCAAAAGTGTCTGGTCAATGAAAACTCCCTTATTATTAACAGTATCAAAGCCTACAGATGCACCGTTTAAAAACATCAAAATTCACCTACGATTTCAGTAATGAGTTTTTGCATTTCTTCGCTCTTTTGTCTGCCAATTGTAAGAACTTCTTCTTCAGTAAGTCTTTCCCCTGAAAGTCCTGCTGCTTTATTTGAAACAAGTGAGAAGCCAAGCACATCTATTCCACAATGATTTGCCACAATTACTTCCTGCACCGTTGACATGCCAACAGTATCTGCACCAAGCACTCTGAATGCACGGATTTCAGCAGGAGTTTCGTAAGATGGTCCGGTACAACCGATATATACACCTTTTTGGAGATTCATACCCAATTTTTCTGCACAGTTAAATGCTACATTCTGAAGTTCAGGTGCATAGGCAAAGCTCATATCGGGAAAGCGACATCCGAAATCGTCGTCATTTTTGCCGATAAGACAGTTTTTGCCTGTGAAATTGATATGGTCAGTAATAACCATAATGTCGCCAACATTGAAACTCTCGTTGATACCACCTGCTGCATTTGTAACGATAAGCTTTTTAACACCCATCATTTTCATAACACGGATTGGCATTACAACATTCTGCACTTCATAGCCCTCATAGAGATGAATTCTGCCCTGCATACACATAACTTTTTTACCGTTAAGTGTACCGAAAACAAAACGACCAACATGACCCGGTGCAGTTGAAACAGGGAAATCTGGAATATCGGCATAGTCAACATACTGTGGGTTATGGATTTTTTCACCCAAAGTGCCAAGACCACTACCTAAAATTATACCGATTTCGTAATTATCAGTAATTTTTGATTTTATAAATTCAACTGCTTTTGTAATCATTGTGCATTAACCTCGCTTACAACCTCACGGACTAACCTGCTAACCTCATATCCCATTTTTTCCACATCAATAGTTGTGAATTCACCGTTTTTATAAAGAACTTCACCATCAACCATTGTTAGCACCACATTACTCTTATTTGCTGAATATACTATATTATTGAGTATATCAAAATCAGGGTACATATTGGCAGTTGTCATATCAATTACGATTAAGTCAGCCTTGTTGCCAACTTTGATTTCACCACAATCCATTCTGCCCTGTGCTTTGTAGCCGTTGACAGTTGCCATTTTGTAAACATCCTGCGGAGTTACAATATCTGCCTGATTGTTAACACCCTTTGGCAAGAGTGCAGCAAGATACATTTCACGCATAATATCAAGTCCGTTGTTACTTGCGGCGGAGTCTGTGCCGATACCGACATTAACACCTTTTTTAAGCATTTTATAAGTGTTACAGAAACCACTGCCAAGTTTCATATTACTTGCAGGACAATGTGCAACAGTTGCACCCATATCTTTGAAAATGTCCATATCTTCATCTTCAACCCACACACAATGTGCAAGAATTGTGGGGCTGTTGAAGACTTTTGCATCATAGAAAAGACGGGCAGGAGTTTTGCCGTATTTTGCCTTGCAGTTTTCGTGTTCTGCCTTGGTTTCAGACAAATGAATATGATTTATATAATCTTTTCCGTTTGTAAATTCACCAAACTGCTGAATTATTGAAAGTCTGTTTGTATATTCTGCATGAAGGCTCATATCAATTTTGATTTTGCCATTCTGGGTGTTGTGATACTTTTCTGCAAGGTAAATTCCCTCTTGGAAACGGTCATTCTTCTCTATATCTTCGTCAACGAATGATACAATTGAACGGCCAAAATTGGTTTTTGCCTTACTGTCGATGACTGCTTTCATAACACCGTCACCGAAGAAATACATATCGGTAAAAGATGTTGTACCGGACGACAGCATTTCTGCAATTGAAAGCATTGTGCCAAAATACGCACGGTCGCAGTTAAGTCTGTCCTCAAATGGGAAAACCTTTTCATTAAGCCATCTGTCAAGGGGCAAGTTTTCAGCGTAACCGCGAAGAAGTGTCATCGGTGAATGAGTGTGGAGATTAACAAAGCCTGATGAAAGCACTTTGCCCGTACCATCATATTCATCACCGTAGTTTTCCTGTGGTTTTTCTGCTCCGATATAGTCAATTTTATCCCCCTTGATACCTACAAACATATTGTTCTTAATTTCAAGGTTTGGATTGATGATTGAGATGTTTTTGAATAACATATTTTATATCTCCCTTAAAATGCAGGCGTAGAAGCCTGCCACTACGCGAATAAAATGGTAAAAAAGGCAGAGTTTCCCCTGCCTTATCTTTATTCAATAATAATTGTTTCGATTACAACATCTTCTTTGGGTTTATTATTAAAATAGTCAGCAGGAACTTTTGCGATTGCGTCAACAACATCCATTCCCTCAAAAACCTGACCGAAAACTGTATGACGGAAATCAAGCCAAGGTGTGCCGCCAATTTCTTCATAAGCCTCGATGCACTCTGTTGGGAAAACTCTTTCATCAGCCATTCTCATCTGTTCAAGTAAATCCTCTGGCACTCCCTTAGCCTGAACTATGAAGAACTGGCTACCGTTTGTGTTAGGACCTGCATTAGCCATTGAAAGGGCACCACGAAGGTTATGGAGTTCGCCTGTAAACTCATCCTCGAATGAATGTCCCCAGATGCTTTCTCCACCTGTACCTGTACCCTTTGGGTCACCACCCTGAATCATAAAGTCATTGATTACACGGTGGAAAATGAGCCCGTCATAGTAACCGTTTTTTGCATGAGTTGTAAAATTCTCAACTGCTTTTGGTGCAAATTCAGGGAAAAGTTTGATTTTAATTTCGCCCATATTTGTTTTGATTGTTGCAATTGTATCACCTGCAACCGGTGCGTTTAATTGATGAAACATATTTTTTCTCCTTATTCTACTGATTTTAACGACTCAATCATATCTATTTTCTGAAGTTTCTTTCTCATTACCTCATTTATAATTACAGAGAAAAGAACTGTGAGAAGTGTTGCCAGAAGGATGCTTGCGAAATTAAGTTCCCTGCCGAACATATACATATCCGTTTCAACAGTTATCATAACAAACCTGTGAAGCACAACACCCATTATTATGCCTATCACTATTCCCAATACAGTCAGGATAATATTTTCACGGTAAACATAAGAAGCAAGTTCACTGTCAGTAAATCCTAAAACCCTGAATGTTGCCAATTCACGACGCCTTTCGCTGATGTTGATATTATTGAGATTATAAAGAACAACGAATGCCAAAAGTGCCGCTGAACCTATCATCAGGAAGATGATAAAATAAAGATTTCTGATAACTTCGTTGATACCCTCAAGCTCTTCTTTATTTGTAATAACGGAATTTATACCGTTAAATGTTGAGAATGTAGCCTTCAGCTCGTCCATATCAACACCTTTTGCAGTCTTAATCATAAATATGTTAATGTCTGCAACTGAGCCATAAAGATTTTCATAGAGAGCAGGAGTCATATAAATATAATTGAAAATATAGTTTTCGGTTATACCTAAAACCTTAACCTCTTTTGGTGTAACTCTTGAATCATCAAGCTTAATATAGATATTGTCATTAACCTTGACACCCAACAAATCAGCATATTTTTCTGTAATGATAACACCATCTGTCAAAAGGTTAATCTGCTCCTTATCCCCTGTTCTCTCCTTGAGGTTTACATATTGAGGAAATGCATCAACATCTGTAGGAACAATAAGGTAGGATTTAATTTCATCCTCAACATCTGCCTCACTTTCAGCTGATGCTGAAACCATTGTACGGTGTGCTAAAAGCATAGCATCAACCATCTGACTGTCCTCAATTTCTTTGAGAAGCACATTTCTCTCCTGCTTTGTAATTGACTGGTCAACGCTGATGATACCATTATAGCTAAACACCTCGCCATACTGATTGTCAGCAACGGCAGAAACAGAGTCGCGAATTCCAAGACCCACAAGGAGAAGTGCCATACATCCGCCAACTCCGAAAAGAGTCATGAAGAAACGCTTTTTATATCGGAAAAGATTTCTGAATGCTGCTTTCTGTCCAAAATTAAGTCTTTGCCAGATACCAGGAAAGTTTTCAAGGAAAATTCGCTTACCTGCTTTTGGTGCTTCAGGTCGCATAAGTGATGCAGGTTCACTACGAAGTGAACGATAGCAGGCAATAAATGTTGCAAAGGTTGTAAAAATAATCGCTGTCACACCTGCAAGCAAAGCATACCAGAAATTAAACTTAATAACATTTGCACCTAAATTATAATAAACTGCACGATATGTGCCGATAATCATAGGCGGAATTGATAATTCACCCACAACCGCACCCAGAATACTACCTGCCACAGTTGCTGAAATAGCATAGAGGATATATTTTGCAATAATTGAAACCTTATCATAGCCAAGAGCCTTTAAAGTACCAATCTGAATTCTTTCCTCTTCAACCATCCTTGTCATTGTTGTAAGGCTGACCAATGCTGCAACAAAGAAGAAAATCAGTGGGAAAACTGCACCAATTGCAGCAATACTGTCTGACTCGCTTAAATAACTTGCATGGGATTCAATACCTTTTCTGTCAAGGACATGCCACACGGGAACCTCAATATTTGAAACCTTGTTTCTCATATCCTCGATTATTTCCTCGGCTTTTTCCAATTCAGAAAGTGCTTGTTCTTCGTAGGCTTCGTATTGTGCCTTACTCTGCTTTAAAAGAGTGTCAGCATTGATGATTTCCTGCTCGGCAATCTGAAGACTACCTTTATTTGCAAGAGCTTGTTGAAGCTGTCCAACGGTAATTTTTGCCTGAAGCAAATCTCTTTCGCCCTGTTCAATCTGCAACTCCTGTGCTGCAACCTCATTCTCGGCAGCATCAAGACCAAATTTCACTAAAGCCATTGTCTGTTTTGCCTTCTCAACATCTTCAGGCTTTGAATTTGGGTCAGTTTCCATCTTTTTAATGTCTTCTTCTATCTGTGCAAGGCTGACTTTCGCCTCTTCCATAGCTGCCTTGGCACTCTGGACCGCAGTTTTTGCTCTTGCAATTTTTTCCTCTGCATCCTTAACCTCTTTTTCTGCAATAGGAAGATACTCCTCAGCATTTGCTAAAAGATTCTTATTATCCTGAATTTCTGCATAGCTGCTTTCAATAAGTGCTTGTTGTGCATAAAGTTTATCGAGGGCATTTTTAAGGTCATCCTCAACATTGAGCTTTTGAATCGTAAACTCTCTTTCGGCTTCATCAAGCTCCGAATTTGCAGTTGAACGAACCTCTGTATAACGAACATCGCATTGTTTGACTGAAAT
The DNA here is from genome assembly GCA_045602655.1 of Candidatus Fimenecus sp. GTDB lineage: Bacteria > Bacillota > Clostridia > Oscillospirales > Acutalibacteraceae > Fimenecus. The sequence continues at coordinate 9,930 of JAZSBY010000102.1, forward strand.
CTCATCAATCTTTTCAATAACATTATTTATAATTTCTTTGTAATCTTTATCGAAACAGTTAAGTCCCTTTGCATCTGCTACGGTGATGTAGATTGATGTATATGCATCAGATACAAATGCTTCCTTAGGAATTACAATATATCCGTCTGTCATACCATCGCCGATATTACTTGTACCAGCATCACCGTTAAGGTAATAGGATGAAGAACAAACACCTACGATTTTATATGTATCCGTTGCAAGAGTTTTATTTACTGCGTCATTTGTACCTGATGAAAGTTTTAACGCATCACCAACTTTAAGTCCTGATTCTTCCATAAATTCACGACTTACAAGGCATTGCATATAGGTCTTGGGGTATTCGCCCTCAACAAGGGTAACATTGTTGATAGCCTTTGTCATTGAAACTGCTCTCGTTACAATTTCCTTTGAATTTACAAAGCAGAGAAAGTCTGTCGTATAAGAGCCTTCAACTTCCTGAACGCCCTCAACCTGCTTAATTGCCTCCATATCACTATCTGTCAGACCAAGAGTACCGACAACGCGGATATCCATAAGATTTTCCTTGTCATAAGAGGCATCAGCAGTCATATACATAGCCGGTAATGATGAACGGACACCTGAATAGAATGCCACACCAAGAGCAACTATGAGCATAATCGAAATAAAACGACTTTTGCTTTTTTTAATTTCTCTCCGGAAATCTTTTATAAGTGATTTAGTCATCTTTTCTACTGTCCTTTACCATTCAATCTGTTCAACCGGAACCGGCACCTTATTGAGAAGAATCTTATCAATTTTGCCGTCGTTGATTTTAATAATTTTATCCGCCATAGGCATAAGTGCTGAGTTATGAGTAATAACAATTACTGTCATACCCTTCTCACGGCACATATCCTGTAAAAGCTTGAGAATTGATTTACCTGTAACATAATCAAGGGCACCCGTTGGCTCGTCGCAAAGTAAAAGCTTAGGATTTTTTGCCAACGCTCTTGCTATTGCAACACGCTGTTGCTCACCACCTGAAAGCTGTGACGGGAAATTATCCTTTCTGTTAGCAAGTCCAACCTCTGCTAAAATTGACTCCGCATCAACGGGATTCTTGCAAAGCTGAGTCGCAAGTTCCACATTTTCATAAGCAGTAAGATTCTGCACAAGATTATAAAACTGAAAGATAAATCCTACATCGTCACGACGATAGCGAGTAAGTGCTTTTTCATCGTGCTGAGCAATATCAACACCGTCAACATTGATAATTCCCGATGTTGGCTTATCCATTCCGCCTAAGATATTCAAAATTGTAGTTTTACCTGCACCGGACGGGCCAACAATTATAACAAATTCACCTTTTTCAATAGGAAAACTCATCTTATCCACAGCATTTATCTGAATTTCACCCATCTGATAGGTCTTTACTACATTTTTAAGTTCAATAAATGACATAAATTTCTCTCCTTAAACCCAAAAGAAATACAATCTGATTACATACAGAGAGATTATACCATATTCTTTAAAATAATGCTATATATTTTACTAATATTTAGGTGTTAATTTTTTGTGAAAATTTAGGAAAATTTTAATAGACAAATGTTGATTATTCAACAAAATGGTGCTACAATGGTAATAATATATTAAGTATGGAGATGATTTTGTGCCTATAAATGAAAACGACAGCCGTGTAAGACGCACTAAAAAGCTTATACGCCAAGGGCTTGTTGAATTGGCAAGGACAAAAAGCATATACAAAATCACAGTTAAGGAGCTTACTGATTGTGTGGATATAAACAGAGGCACCTTTTATCTGCATTATAAGGATGTTTACGACCTTGTCGAAACTATTGAGAACGAACTCTATGACGAATTCAATACAAAAATCTCCTCCTTTACAAGTGAGGACCTTTTAAAAAAACCTGTGGACATCTGCGAAGATTTCTGTGCTCATTTTTATGAGCATATGGACATCTATGGTGTTCTTCTCGGTCAATATGGTGATGCTCAATTCTCATTCAAGCTCGGTGAACTTTTAAACGATAAAGTTTATGAAATATTTAAAAAGATTTTCCCGAATATGGACAAAGCAAAGTATAGTCTTGCCTACAACTATGGAAAATTCGGATATGTGGGACTTCTTGGTGCTTGGTTTACCGAACATCCTGATTTATCCCCACGCCAGATTGCGGAAATGTGGCTACACCTCGAAACTTTGGGTCTTTGGGGCATTCTTGGGGAAGACGGCAAAGAGGTACTTTTGAATGCAAAAAATTCTAATTAAACTTTTTATTCGTGATTATGAAAACACAGGTAGTATAAAAGTCAGGGAGGCTTATGGCACTCTTGGCAGTATCACGGGGATTGTTGTAAATCTTATACTTGCAGTTGCAAAATATATTGCAGGTATTCTTTCGGGAAGTATTTCTGTTACTGCTGATGCTATCAACAATCTTTCTGATGCAGGTTCATCAATTATCTCACTTATTGGTGTCAAACTATCTGCAAAGCCCGCGGACAAAGGTCACCCTTACGGTCACGGCAGAGTGGAATATATTTCTGCTCTTGCAGTTTCCTTTGTTGTTCTTCTTATGGGTATTGAGCTTTTTAAGAGTTCAGTTGACAAGATAACAAATCCCGTACCTGTAAAATTCAGTTGGGTTTCACTTATTATCCTTATTGTCAGTATTTTAGCAAAACTGTGGCTTGGATTATTCAACAGATGCCTTGGCAGAAAGATTAACTCCTCTCCTATGATAGCAGTTATGAAAGACAGTTTTTCCGATTGCCTTGCAACAGGTGTTGCCCTTATTGCTATTATTGTTTCTGCATTTTCTGACATAAGCATTGACGGATATTTAGGTCTTATTGTTGCAGGATTTATTTTCCTTGCAGGTTTTAATATTCTCAAGGATACAATGGCAGATTTACTTGGCAAACCTGCCCAGCGTGAATTCACAGAAGAAATTGAGCAAAAAATACTTTCCTATGACAAAATCGTAGGTGTACACGATATGATTGTTCACGATTATGGTCCGGGAAGAAAATTCGCTTCTGCTCATGCCGAGGTTTCATCAAAAGATGATATTATGGAAATACACGATATCATTGACCTCGCTGAGCGTGACATTTTCAATGAATTCGGTCTTATGATTTCAATTCACACCGACCCCATTGTCACAGATGATGAAAGAATTCTTGAGTTAAAGGAAATGACAGTAAAAATCGTAAAAGAGATTTCAGAGGAAATGTCAATTCACGATTTCAGAGTGGTGGATGGTCCGTCACATACAAATCTGATTTTTGATTTGATTGCTCCGCATAAATTTCACATGAGCAATAGTGAAATTATACATACTATTGAGAAAAAATTGAGCAAAATAGACGAAAGATATTTTGTCGTAATAACAGTTGAGCATTCTTTTAACTAAAAATAAACTTTTTGCAGATTTACTATTGCAAAAACCACAAAATATAGTAGAATATATACACAGGTTAATCATAATATTGTTTTAAATTGCGGAGGTTAAATTATGGCAGACAGAGAAATTACCACAATACCAAACGGACCTCTCGGTATTATCGCTTTACCGGGATGCGAAGAAATGGCTGAAAAAATTGACCGTTACCTTGTGAAATGGCGTTCTCAGCAGGACTCAGAGCACAAGTCAACAATTGCTTTTTCAGGCTATGAAAGAGAAACTTATATACTTAACGCTTCATTCCCCCGTTTTGGTACAGGTGAAGGCAAATGTACTCTTCACGAATCTGTTCGCGGATACGACATTTACATTCTCATTGATGCATTTAACCACGGTGTAACATATAAAATGTATGGAAAAACAGTTCCGATGAGTCCCGATGACCACTACGCAAACCTTAAAAGAGCAATTTCTGCTATTGGCGGTAAGGCAAAAACTATTACAGTTATTATGCCGATGCTCTATGAAGGCAGACAGCACAAGCGTTCTTCAAGAGAATCTCTCGACTGTGCAGTTATGCTTCAGGAACTTTGCCTTGATATGGGTGTTGACAACATCATCACTTTTGATGCTCACGATGCCCGTGTTCAGAATGCAATTCCTCTTAATGGTTTTGAAAGCATTTCTCCTGCTTACCAGATGATTAAGGCTCTTGTAAACAATGTTGATAACCTTAAACTTGATAAAGAGCACACAATGATTATCTCACCTGATGAGGGTGCTATGAGTCGTTGTATGTTATATTCAAACTACTTAGGGCTTGACCTTGGTATGTTCTACAAACGCCGTGACTATTCAAGAATTGTTGACGGCAGAAGCCCGATTATCGTGCATCAGTTCCTTGGTTCAAACATTGAGGGCAAAGATGTTATGATTATTGACGATATGATTTCGTCTGGCGAATCAATGCTTGATGTTTCAAAGAAACTTAAAGAGCTCGGTGCAAACAGAGTATTCATTTTCTCTGCTTTCGGTCTTTTCAACGCAGGTCTTGAGTCATTTGATAAGGCTTATCGTGATGGTCTTTTTGACAAGGTATTTACAACAAACCTTGTTTACCGTATGCCGGAACTTAAAAAGCGTGACTGGTATTGCGAGGTTGAACTTTCAAAATACCTTTCATACATTATCGACACTCTTAACCACGACAAATCAGTGAGCAAGCTCCTTAACCCTGCAGACAAAATTGAGGTTCTCCTCAAAAAAGCCGGAATTAAATAAGAGTTATATAATAAATAAACATCCACCCGCTTGTTGGGTGGATGTTTATTATTGGGTTTAAAATGTTTTCATTTGTGCTATATAAGCATCTTTATTTACACCAACTGTATAATTATCTATTGCTTTTTTCTTTAACTTTATAAACTGCGGTATCACTGCCTCAAAATCTAGAGAATGAATATCAGCCTCGCTGACATTCAAATGATTAACAGGGTCATAATTCATCTTAATAGTAAATGTTGTATAGTTTGGGGTTGTTTTTTCCTCACTCTCAAAGGCTACATTATATTCTGATGCATCAACACCACCATTTACACCAGATAACATACTTACTGGTTGGTAGGTTACACTATAATCAAAATACAAGCCTGTTTCTGCTTCTATTTTATCTGCCCTTGCCGATAAATCTTTATTTACTGCACTTGAAAGCTCGCTAGAATTAACACCCTCCTTACCAAATACAGAACGAACATAAGCCTTTTCTGCCTCGACTATCTCTGCTGGCATATCATGAGCATATTTCATATCAATTTGTGAGTATGCCAATGTTGTTCTTCTTATAATCTCGTTTCTTGCATTAAGGTCAGGCTTTAAAGTACCATCTGCGAGCATTTTATTAATTATCTGTCTGCTTGTATTTGAGTAACGACTAATACAACGTGAAGCCAACAACTCATTATTTGTCCAGTTTGGGTCATAATAACCACCTGGTGAACTTGGTGTAATACCGTACTTTTTAGCCATCATATCTGTCCAATAAAACTCTTTTTCTAATTCTATTGCCTTATTCATTACAGCATAATTATCGACTGACTCATCAAAATACTTCTGTGGAGCATACATAGATAATACTGAGTACGTGACATCCTTACCCCTATAAAGCTTTTCGCTGTTGAAAGCAATGTAGGAATATTGAGGCATATAAATTCTCTCACCATTAATTTTAAGTAGTGCCTCCCCTGTTATATATGTAATTTTATTGTTGGCAGGTTTTTGGGTTGAGCCACCATTGTTATTGTTATTATTCTTGTCCTGAGTTGGAGTTTCATTTTTTGAATTGTCAGGCTCTGAATTTGACTCGGCTTCACTGCTTTGAGGCTCTTCAGGTGTTTCAGATGTTTCAGGTAGTTCAGTTGTTTGATTTATAGATGTACCCTGTGAGCTTGGCTCGTTATCATCTTTCTTATCAGATGTAAGAGCGACTGCAATAACACATGCTACTACAACACAAATAACTGATATGACAGCAACTAAAATTATATTTTTCTTATTCTTAATCCATTCCATACGAATTCTCCTATACATTTATTATGATAATATTTTCTATCATTATAATTCTATCAAAACTCCTATTCAATAGCAAGAAAATTGTAGATTATAGTGAAAAAAGATAATACCGAAACATAAAATACATTATCTCATAACAAATTCCTCCATAAACTAAAAAAGTGCGTCAGCCAAAGCCAACGCACGAAAAATACATAGCTCCAACTGTCGCCAAACAAAATTTCACATTCTCACCAAAAGCAAAGTATGCAAAATAGAGCATCTGTATTTTTACCTGAATAAGATAAAAATACTTTGCCCATTGGTGACTAAAATACTATGAAATTTTGTTTGGCAAATTTAGTTTACCACGCATCTTAGAAAAAATCAATAATAATGTTGAGATTCTTTACTTCACTCAAAAATACAGAAATTCAAGCACAGAAGTGAGAAACTATTGTGCGATTATTATATGAAAACAAACATGTAAAGATTTATAAAATGGATTGTTGCTCCTATAATTACGAAAATGTGAAAAATTGTATGGAAATACTTTTTCTTTGCACCGACGGCAAAAAGGATTAACCCCACAATATAAGCTCCATTTCCTGCAAGGACATATTTTACTCCAACAGGGTCAACCTTATCCCCAATTATAAAAAGAGATGAAAACGCACAAAAGCCAATCACAATATAAAGCACCATTCTTACTGCTTTTGTTTTGCTGAATGAGGTTAGTGTAAGAATAATTGAAACTATTGTTGCAACAAGGCAGATTATGAACAGCAACCAGCCAAGGGTATGATTTATTTTTGCAACAGACAAAAGCATATATGGTGTGATTGTTCCCATTAGCATAAAATAAATGGCAGTATAATCCACTACTCGCATTACTTTTTTAGCATTACAGAGTGGCAATCCGTGATAAACGGATGAACAGATAAAAACTATGAGCATTGAAAAGCAATATACAAGACCAATAGCCAAGTAATCCCACCTATGAAGTGACAATGAACGATTTACGCACATAACTGACGCTACAAAGGCAAGAATTGCACCGAAAATATGAGTTGCTGAGTTTAAGATTTCCTCCGTTTTTGTATATTTCACGAATTCTATTGAGTCAAGATTTTTCATATCATCACCACACTTTATTATAATACAAAATAAGGACAAATCAACTGATTTGCCCTTGTTTTTCACTTTAACTATTATTTCTTTTTCTTGCCGAAGAAACTCTTTTTGCCCTCGCCAAGTCCATCGTCAACATTGAATTCTATTGCAAGCTGCTTGATTAACTCACTCTGCTTATCAGTAAGTTTCTTTGGAATATCAACGATAATACGAACAAGCTGGTCACCTTTGCCCATTCTTCCCTGAATACCACGACCGCGGAGTTTGAACACATCTCCCGGTTGTGTACCTGCAGGAACATTATATTCAACCTTACCGTCAAGGGTTGGCACCTGAATTGTACAACCCAATGCAACCTGCATAAATGAAAGATGCACATCACACCAGACATTATATCCGTCACGCTCAAAAATCGGATGAGGACGAACATTAACAACGATATTAAGGTCACCTGCAGGACCACCGTTAACGCCTTTGTTTCCCTGTCCACGAACAGTTAAAATCTGACGGTCATCAACGCCTGCAGGAATATTGATGTCAAGTTTTGCACTCTTGCGAACACGACCTGCACCATTGCATTTCTTACAAGGATTATCAATGATTGTTCCCTTACCGTTACAACGAGTACAAGGTTTTGCAGACTGAATAACACCAAAAGGTGTTCTCTGCTGAACAGTTACCTGACCACGACCGTTACATTCGGGACAAGTTTTTGGTGAATGTCCACTCTGACAACCGTTTCCGTGGCACTCGTCGCAAGTTTCAATTCGCATTGTGTCTATTGAACGGGCACAACCTTTAGCAGCTTCTTCAAACGAAATAGTAATACTTGCCTGAGTATCACTACCACGCTGTGGAGCATTTGGATTTGCTCTGCCACCACCAAATCCACCACCGAAGCCGTTGCCGAAAATTGAGCCAAAGATGTCACCAAGGTCAAAATCCATTCCACCAAAGCCACCACCGTAGCCGCCTTGACCTGCACCGTAGTTAGGGTCAACACCTGCGTGGCCGAACTGGTCATATCGTGCTTTTTTCTCACTATCGGAAAGTATTTCGTATGCCTCGTTTGCCTCTTTAAACTTTTCCTCTGCCTCTTTATTATTGGGGTTCAAGTCGGGATGATATTTTTTTGCAGCCTTACGATAAGCCTTTTTAATTTCATCATCGGACGCTGATTTATCAACACCCAACACCTCATAATAATCTCTTTTTTCTGCCATAAGTATCTCCAAATAATACGGATTCACGGACAGCCCTTTTTACGGACTGTCCGTATTATTTTAATAATTATTCAACATCCTTGAAGTCTGCATCATAGTAGCCATCGCTATTTGGTGCAGCACCTGCGTTAGGGTCATAACCTGCACCCGGGTTTGCACCCTGAGCAGCCTGAGCCTGTTTGTAGAGTTCTTCTGAAATCTTGTAGAAGCTTTGTGTAAGTTCTTCCTGCTTTGACTTGATAAGCTCTGTATCTTCACCCTTGAGTGCTTCTTTAAGAGCATCAAGTTTAGCCTGAATGTCAGCCTTATCGTTTTCAGGAATCTTATCACCTTCGTCAGCAAGGATTTTTTCTACCTGATATACCATCTGGTCAGCAGCATTTCTTGTGTCAACTGCTTCCTTGCGTTTCTTATCCTCTTCTGCAAATTTTTCAGCATCCTGAACTGCCTTTTCAATATCTTCTTTTGACATATTTGTTGAAGATGTGATTGAGATTGACTGTTCCTTGTTTGTGCCAAGGTCCTTAGCTGAAACATTAACAATACCGTTAGCATCAATGTCAAATGTTACCTCAATCTGTGGCACACCACGGCGTGCAGGAAGAATGCCGTCAAGGTGGAAAATACCGAGAGTTTTGTTATCTCTTGCGAATTCTCTTTCACCCTGAAGAACATGAACTTCAACAGATGTCTGATTATCAGCAGCAGTTGAGAAAATCTGACTCTTCTTTGTTGGGATTGTTGTATTTCTTTCGATAATCTTTGTGCTTACGCCACCCATTGTTTCGATACCGAGTGAAAGTGGAGTAACGTCAAGGAGAAGAAGTCCTTCAACTTCACCACCGAGAACACCACCCTGAATTGCAGCACCAACTGCAACACATTCGTCAGGGTTAATGCCCTTGAATGGTTCTTTACCTGTGTATTTCTTAACTGCTTCCTGAACTGCAGGAATTCTTGATGAACCACCAACCATAAGGATTTTGTTAAGCTGTGCCGGCTGAAGTCCTGAGTCTGAAAGTGCCTGACGAACAGGTCCCATTGTTGCTTCAACAAGGTCTGCTGTCATTTCATTGAACTTTGCTCTTGTAAGAGTTGTTTCAAGGTGTTTAGGACCTGTTGCATCTGCAGTGATGAACGGAAGGCTGATTTGAGATGTTGTTACACCTGAAAGTTCAATCTTTGCCTTTTCTGCTGCTTCTTTAAGACGCTGCATAGCCATTTTGTCAGAACGCAAGTCAATTCCCTGTTCCTTCTTAAATTCGTCTGCAAGCCAGTCGATAATTTTTTGGTCGAAATCGTCACCGCCAAGACGGTTATTACCTGCTGTTGCAAGAACCTCCTGAACACCGTCACCCATTTCAATAATTGAAACGTCGAATGTACCGCCACCAAGGTCATAAACCATAACCTTCTGGTCTTCTTCCTTATCGATACCGTAAGCAAGAGCAGCTGCTGTTGGCTCGTTGATAATTCTCTTTACTTCAAGACCTGCGATTTTACCTGCATCCTTTGTAGCCTGACGCTGTGCGTCTGTGAAATATGCAGGAACTGTAATAACTGCCTCTGTTACAGGAGAACCAAGGTATGCCTCTGCATCAGCCTTGAGTTTTTGAAGTGTCATTGCTGAAATTTCCTGTGGAGTGTAGTCCTTACCATCAATGTTTACTTTATAGTTTGTGCCCATATGTCTTTTGATTGATGCGATTGTTCTGTCAGGGTTTGTGATTGCCTGACGCTTTGCAACCTGACCAACCATTCTTTCGCCTGTTTTTGAGAATGCTACAACTGATGGAGTTGTTCTAGCCCCTTCTGCGTTAGCAATAACAACAGGTTCGCCGCCTTCAATTACTGCTACACATGAGTTTGTTGTACCTAAGTCGATACCAATTACCTTTGCCATAAATTTATTCCTCCTAATTGGATATATACTATATTATTTACTGTTTTCACAGTTAATTAACAACTTTTACTATTGCCGGACGGATTACTCTGTCCCCCATTTTGTATCCTGTTGAGAATACATCTGAAATACTGTTTTCGGGAAGATTTTCGTCTTCACCGTGCATTACTGCGTTGTGAATATTGGGGTCAAAGGTTTCACCTTTTTCACCGAATGACTCAACACCAAGCTTTTTGAATGTTTCACCATACTGATTAAAAATCATTTCAATACCTTTTTTGAAAGACTCAAGGTCAGTAGCCTCTGCACTCATTGCCCTCATGAAATTGTCATATACAGGTAAAAATTCACCGATTGTGCTTGCCTTTGTATCCCCGTAAGCCATTTCCTTTTCCTTTTGTGAACGCTTACGGAAATTATCATATTCTGCCATAACTCGCAAAAGTTTATCTTTCGTTTCGTTAAGTTCAGCAGTTAGTTTTTCTTCTGCAGTAGGTTCTGCCGGTTGAACTGTTTCTTCAACAACTTCTTCAACAGTTTCCTTTTTCTTATCTTTTGCCATTTTAATCCTCCAATGTATCGGACATAATCTTGCCCACAATTTCTGTTAAATATTTCAGACTTGGGATAAGTCTTGCATAGTCAATTCTTGTAGGACCTATAAGTCCCAATGCACCACTATCTTTTCCGCCAACTGAATAGTGAGAATAAATAAGACTTGAATCCTGCAACTCACGGTAAAAATTCTCTTTACCGATAAGCACATTCGTATTATTCTCTGCCTTATGCCCTGCAAAGAGATTTGTTAAAGGCTCTCCTCGTCTTAAAAATTCCATAAGTTCATAGGCATTAGGATAGTCGTTGTGATGAAGAAGATTTGACTGACCCTGCAGCAACAACTGTGTCTGCTCGGTAAGTTGTGCCAAATCGGAAAGTGTTACGAGTAACGGTGAAATCGCAAGGGATTTACTGCCTAATGAAAGTGCAAGAGTCTGAATAAGTGCTATGCTTACCTCACTTGCTGATTTACCGATAAAGTGCTTTGAAACAATATTATAAAATGTTTCAATAAGTTCAAGGTTTAATTCGCTGTCCGTTCTGCAAACTCGACTTTTTAGAATTCCCGATGATGAAAGCATAACCATCATGGCAGTATGTGTACCGAGTGGCACTAACTCAACTCTACGGATAACTGCATTTTCATCGGTTGGGGTTGTTGAAACTACTGCACAGTTTGTAAGTTCAGCCAACACCTGACCTGCTTGTTCAAGAATCTGTTGAGGTTCGCCACCTGCGTCGGAAAGTCTTGCTTCAATAAGTCTTTTTTCATTGATTGGCAGTTCGTATCTGTTCATCAGCTTATCAACATAGTACCTATAACCCATCTGCGATGGAATTCGACCTGCTGATGTGTGGGGTTGTTCGATAAATCCAAGACGGGAAAGTTCTGCCATTTCGTTACGGACAGTAGCACTTGACACGGGGATGCGTGAAAACTCAAGCAAGGTTTTTGAACCAACAGGTTCTCCTGTTGCGATATACCATTCAATAATGGCAGCAAGGATTCTTTCTTTTCTCTCGCTGAGTTGCATCTTGTCACCCCTTTTTGTGGCGTTTAGCACTCTCATCATTAGAGTGCTAACTCTGATATATAATATACATTATCTTGCAAAAAATGTCAAGAAAATATTTGTAAACAAATTGTTAAGATGGGATTTTTTATTTTGTTATACAAATTGGAGTTTGTCTGTTTCTTCCCCCCCTCAGTCAAATGCTACGCATTTGCCAGCTCCATTACTCGCCTGCCGGCTCAGGCAGTGCTTCTGCTACGCAGAGGTGTCCACCGGACACCCGCACCCCTCAAGGGTGGAGCCCAATATAGCCTGCCCCCTGGAGGGGAAGGTGTCACCGTAAGGTGACGGAAGGGGGGATAAATCATCCCGACAAATTCAAATTTGCATATTACAAATAAACTAATGATATTGTGGTTCAGTACAAATTACATATTGACATTGCATTAAAATAAGTATAAAATATATACGATATTTTGAAAGCGTTGAGAAAGAACGACGGATAATGTGGAATTGCAGAGAGATTTCGGTTGGTGTAAGAAATCATTTCAGTATCCCGAGACCACTTTCGAGCATTGGTAAAAACGATTTTCGGCTAAGCCAATCGTACAGACTGCGTTAAAGTCTTTTGAGTGGCAAAGTATCTGACTTTGCAATACGGGTGGAACCGTGGAATGTTGTTTTTATAGCATTTCATCCTGTTTTTATAGGATGAAGTGCTTTTATTTTTATGTATATA
>JAZSBY010000103.1:0-4284 GCA_045602655.1 Candidatus Fimenecus sp.
ACTTTCAACAAAATTATCAATTAATGCTTCAAAATCTGCGTTATCATCTGCAACACCCGTGATAAGGTTTTGCCAAGCGGATTTAGCAGAAGCTAAACTGCCTTGAATTGTTTTTGAAGCCTCTGCCTGTGCATATCCTGCATATCCAACCATATCAATGTAATCAACCAATGCTGATTGCATATCTGCAAGGTTGCCCATTTGATATTTAGTGGCATTACCATTTGCTTTATTCCAATCATTAACCTTATCAATGACTTCTTGAAAGCCTTCTTTGGTAGGTTTTATACCGATTTGAAGGTTATCAAGCATGGTGAAGTTGCTACGCATTATTCCGTTGAATGCATTCTGCACATTCTCTGCAGAATTACCCGTTGCTGCAATAATATCAGCTTCAGCCTTAACAATCTTGTGGGACAATTCGGCTGCTGCTTGCTCGTTTCCACCTAAAGCTGTTTTTAAACCAGTAGCAAATCCATTTACCTGTTGCAAATATTCGTTTTGCGACATTTGAACAGTTTTATATGCTTCTTGTGCGTTTTTGGCAACGGTATCATAAGCCTTGCCAAACATCAGTTCAGCACCGCCGACTAACTGTTCATACTCGGCATAGTTATCAACCGCTGCTTTTGTGAGAGCGACAATCCCTGCCGCAGCTGCACCTACCGCAGCCGTACCGATTTTTGCAGCCGTTTTCAAGCCGTTACCGAGCTTGCTTGATATGCCTTCGATATTTTTTGTAGCTTCGTCTTTTACGCCAATTTTGACGAAAAGTTCAAATAAATTCATTCATTCACCACCTATGAGCGAAGTTTAGAGCATATTTTCTCTTTCGCCTCGCCTTCTTTTTGTTCAATTTGTGGTTGTGGGTTTATTAATTCTGACCAACGCATAGTTATATAACTACCGTTGACAGATAACGCCGTGTTTTCGGTTATCAACCTTAAACAATCAGCAATATAACTTTTATAGGCTTTCTCTTCCTGCTCTTTATTAAAAAGGGATATGCAAGTATCTCTCACATATCCCCAACCAAAGATTTTTAATTTTCTGCTGTCAACAGAGGTGAGAAACCTTTTAAAATCTGAAGCAGAGAAGGAAGAGCAGAGACGAAAAAATCAATAGCCACTTCACTTTCAAAAATCGCTGTCATTGTTTTAAGAGCGTTAGGTGCTTTCTCACCTTTTTCAAGCACCCATAATTTTGAAAGCATTTTGCTTGTTTCTTTCGGAGCTTCAACCATTAGCTTCTTCATAACGGTCTTAAAAGCGTTGTTTTTGCCGTTTTCAGCCTCTTTCTCGTCAACATTGATACTTTTCATTGTCTCAATAAAAGGCTTTATTTCGTCAATTAAAGCATACATATTAGGCAATAAGATTTCATCGTCGCAATCAAAAAGAAATTTCATTTTTTATATCCTCCTGAAATAAAATTATTTATTGATTATGCTTCAACCTTTTCAAGAATGTAGAAAGCCATAGGAACTCTGTCAAGTGCTTTTGCACTCACATGAGGTGTAAGGGTAAGAGCAAGACCGCCCTTGCCGTTGTTTGTTGAAGTGAAAGACAGACCGCCTGTTGATACGGTGTTATCCATAACAACTACAAAGAGCTTGTTTTCGTCAATCATATCGCCAATCCAATACAGACCCTTGAAGTCCTCAACCTTGTATGTTCTTCTCGGTCTGATACCGCCGTTTTCGGCTTCTTCATAAGCACCGAGAGAAAGTGCGAGTGTTTCATCTGTAATTGAAAGAGCAGTTACGCCAAGTCCACAGTCCCAGCCCACAATTCTTTTACCCTCAAGGGTGTTTGGAGGTGCGTTGTTTACACCTTCGAAGAAGTCCTGTGTTTCGGGTGTACAAGTGATTGAGAAATCACCTGTTGTTTCGCATACAATATCTTCGTCAAGAGGTTCAACAGGATTTGTAACATCAAAAGAGTTAAGAAGAAGTCCTGCGTTGACCTGCATTTTTTCGGCAGCGTCTGCAGTAATTTTTGTCGCAGTCCACATAGTTTATTTCCTTTCTATCAATCAGCAGTAAGGAATTCCGCCGTGATGTTTATTAATTTTCGTTTAATTGTATTGTCATTAGGGTCTCCCATTGTCTGAGCAAAGGGTGAACCTCTTTTTATCCATATTTTACCACCGTCACACTTAAGAAATATACCGCCTCTGCCTATTCTTTGGCTGATTTCTTCGGTCTTTGTGTTAAGAGCCAAGAGAGAAGCCTCTGAACGATACCACAGAGAGAAAGGAATTATAACTTCTCTGTCAAAGCTATCTGTGATAAGCGGGTAAGTTAAATATGGAAATTTTGGTGCTTCGTCTCCCGTTGGCACAAGGGTTTCTTCATAAGCCTCAATGCCAAAAGAAGAAAAAAAGTTGTATAATGCTCCTGCTTTTGTCATACCGGTAAACTCCATTCTTCTGCAGAAACTTGCCTCATATCAAGTGTAGCAATTTTCGGTGTGTGATTATCGTCACCGTCAGATGTTATTCTGAATATCTTTCCGTCTGAAATTCTCATAATTACATCGTGAAAGTCAAGCACAACAGATTTCTTTGTTGTTACGGTATAGACATTTCTGACACCCTGAGAGAGAGCCATTCTGCCTTGTAAAGAATTATCAAATGTTATTGCCGCTTTGAACACAGCACCTTCAGTCCAATCAACGAAAAAACCACCCTCACCGTCAGGTCTGCGTATTTTTTCGTAAAGCATAACATCTTCAAGAGCATTTTCAAGCAAACTCATTATATTTTCCTCCAACGATTGAGCCTTTTGGCAAAAGCAGTTTTCCAAGTCAAAGGAGAGCCGTTGTTGTCTGTGGCTTTCGTGTAAGAATAGCCACCAAAACTCTCAGAAGTAAACGGAGAAACATTTTCTTTTGCTTTTTTCTCATATTCTTCTATGTCAGCAACGAGGGCAATTAGCGTAGGAGGCACCGCTAACGCCCATATCTCGCCACTGAATGTTTCATCGATAAGCCCTGATTCGGGGTATCGATAAACACCGTCATTAAATATAGAACCGTGTATTTTGAAATACTGTCCGTTCTGTAAAAAGTCAAGCGGTGAAAGTCTGCCACCGATGACTTCAAACTTCCCACTGTGAACATTCACAATGAAATAATTGCGAATTTCAGCAAGAACCTCGTCTAACATTTCTTTCACCGCCTCTTATTATTCGGTTTCTTTGACCGCTTTTTTAGTTGCCTTTTTCGATGGCTTTTCGACTTTCGGTTCTTCAACCTTTTTAATTAAGGGAATACGCCGTCTGTTTTTATCGGTTGCAAGTTCGTTCAGCCTCTGCTCTGTAACCTTCTTATTCCCTTTTGGAAACACATCGCCCACATTATAAGGCTGTCCGTTATCTTGCAAATCCTCAAAATATTCAATTACTCGGTACATTATGCACCTGCACCAACAGTAATAACTGCGATAGCATCAAGATACTCAGCCCAAAGTGTAAGACCGTAAAGAATGTGAGTATCGCCTGAAACTCTGCCGTAGATACCCTCACGATGTGCACCGATAAGATTTGTTTCGCCATTACCTGTATAGTAATCAAGACCAAGCTCTTTGAACTCGCTGTCGGAGGGGTCGATATAATAAAGAACAATGTTGTCAGCAGGGATAGCAACAACTGTATTTTCAGGAATTTCAGAAGAAACAATCATTGTATCTGCACCGAGGAAGTTCTTGAGGTATTCAACACCGTTCTTAGTCTGTGTAGAAATCTGTGCAGAGCCAAGATAACGACCTACGTCAAGAGTGTTTGCGAAAACTACGATGTTGCCATAGTTAAGACGCATTTTCTTAAACTTGTCCTTAACCTTTGCAACAGCCATCGATACCGCCATCTGGAAAGTATCTTCAGAGCCTGTAAGTTCGCCTGTAAGAGCAAATTCATAAAATTCATCAAGAATTTCACCCTGAACCTTGTTGATGAATGCGTTTGTTGTTCTCTTAACGGCAACATCAGCACCATATTTTTCAACATCCTGTGCAGTAATTCTCATTCTGTCAGCCTTGAGGCTTAAATCCTTAAAGGATACGGGTGTTACATTTGCCTGTGAAAGTTCAACCTCATCACCTTCGGCAGGCTGTCCGTTACCTCTTGTGATTTCAACCTTATAAGAAGTAAGTTTTGTGCCGGGTGCCTTTCTTACGGGTCTCATAATACCCATAATTTCAGTAATAGCATCCCAATTGAGATTAAATCTTTCTACAAAATCAATGGTTTTTGCATCAATCTGAAAATTTGCGGTAGTTGTAGTA
>JAZSBY010000104.1:0-2083 GCA_045602655.1 Candidatus Fimenecus sp.
AATCATTTCAAAATCTTCTATTGATGTGTCCCACATCTTGATATTGTTTGCTATCGTGTCCTCAAAAAGGATAACATCCTGGTCGACTACTGCCAACGAACCTGTAAAAACGCTTCGGTCAATTTTCGTCATAGGTTTACCGTCAAAGAGTATCTCTCCGCTCCATGGCTGATAAAGACCGGAAATGAGCTTTGATAAGGTTGATTTTCCGCAACCGGAAGTGCCTACAAAAGCAACTCTGCTGCCCGGTTTTAAAGAGAGGTTAAAATCCTTGATTAACGGTTCTGTAAGCTTTGAATATCCGAAAGTAACATTCTTCATTTCAACTGCACCGGAAAGTTTGCTGTATTCTTCATTTTCATCAGAACAATCATTTTCACAGGCAGGGTCTGCAGGATATTCCATAACGTCTTCAATGCGTTCCATCTGAGTTCTCATTTCCTGCAAGGTCTGTCCTGCAGTTATAAGTTGCGTTGCAGGTGTCATAAACGAAGTAAGCATTCCCTGAAACGCCATAACCATACCGACGGTGAACTGTCCGTTGAAGGTAAGATATACACCGATTATCAGAACTGCAGTGTTTGTCAACGATGATACCAACTGAGGAACAAGTCCCAGATATTGGTTGATTTTTTCAAACTTAACGCTCTGTACATTTACGTTTGCCTGATATCCTGACCATTTTTCAAAGTATCCGTTTTCTGCACCACCGGCTTTTATTGTTTCTATCATCTCGATACCTGCAACGGTTGAACCTGCAAGTTTTCCGCTGTCACGGGACTGAACACGAGTCAGATTTATACGCTTGTGGGAGATGATTTTTGACATGAACATATTGATAACAATGGACATCAGTCCTATCAGCGTCAACATAACGCTGTACCTTAACATCACAACAAAATAAAAAATCATCATAAACGCTTCAATCGCAAGCGGTGCAAATGTGCCCACAAGGCTGTTTGAAACAGAAGCGTTTGAATTTTTTCTCAACTGTATATCTCCCGCCATACGCTGCGAAAAAAATTCCATCGGCAGACGAAGAACCTTCCACATAAATGTGGTGTTTCCTACTGCCGCTATCTTTGCGTCTATTCTGGCAGAGTAAATTGCTTTGATAAACGAAACAATAACCTGAACAATTGACAAAGCCACAAGGGCATATATAAACGGCATAACCCAATCGGGATTCTTGCCTGTAAGGAGTCTGTCAAGAAAAATACGGGAAAATGCAGGCTGAATGATGCCGATTAGCGATGCAATAATTGTTGTTATTATTGTAAAAGACGCCGCAACGCCTGCACCTTTCATCTTTTTCTTTGCAAACGCAACCACACTTTTCTGCTTTCCAACCGGCTCAAAACTTTCAGACGGCTCAAACATCAGGCATACACCTGTAAATGATTGGTCAAAGGTTTCCATTGAAACGGAATATGTTCCTTTTGCAGGGTCATTGAGCAGGGCTTTATTTCCCCTGAATCCGTTAAGCACAAGGAAATGATTGAAATTCCAATGGATTATGCAAGGGAATTTTCCGTTTTTTTTCAGTTCCTCCGGTTCATAGCGGTAGCCTTTGGCGGTGAATCCGTAGTTTCTTGCTGCCCGAAGAATGTTTTTGGCATTGGAGCCGTCACGGGAAACACCGCAGTCTGCACGTACCTGCTCAAGGGGAACCCATTTTTCATAATAAGCAAGTATCATTGTCAGTGCAGCAGCACCACATTCCAAGGCTTCCATCTGCATTATTACAGGGACCTTGGCTACACCTGATGTCAGAGGTTTTTTAATCATTTTTTTCTTTTCACCCATATCCTACACCTCAATTTATAACAAAAGAAATGGGAGAAAAGCTTTCAATTACGATGCTTGCACTATGTATTCCGTCATCAACTTCACCGCTGACATCAACGGGATACACCCATTCTCCATTCTGAAACTTACCGAGATGAAGGGTATATTCGGAAAAATTATCACCCACAGATACAGGCTGTAACGGAATATTGGTTATTTCACATTCTTTGTTATTAACAATAACCTTCATTCCTGCCTTTACTGATTTTATGTCCCCTTCTTTGACATACACGGT
>JAZSBY010000105.1:0-36867 GCA_045602655.1 Candidatus Fimenecus sp.
CTCTGTATCCCATACGGTGTTCTCGCATATCCATTATAACAGATATTTTGAATTCTGTACTATACTTTTGTTGTTTTGTTCCTTTTTTTGACATAAAAATATGCACCTCCAAAAGTGTCTAACTTTTGGGGTGCATATCAAACGGTGGGATTTTTTTGTTGAAATATCTTTTGGAATAATATATACTTGTATTGAAAGGCAGGGGATTATTGTGGCAAATAAAAAAGCATTTAAAAAGGTTGTTAAGATTATTATATGTGTCCTTCTTGCGTTATTGATTGCAGTAGGGGGATATTTAGGTTATGTTTTGCTTAGTTATTCGCGAATTGACGATAATCAGGAAATTATACCGATAAAGACGGGCGAAGACACGACCGTGAAATTAGGTGAGAGTTATAGAATAGTGACGCAAAACATCGGTTTCGGTGCTTACACACAGGATTTTACCTTCTTTATGGATGGTGGCACACAGAGTTGGGCTGAGAGTGAAGAAAGCGTTATAGAGTGCATAGCAAAAGCAGGGGATGCAGTAGAATTATATGAGCCTGATTTTTTACTCTTTCAGGAAGTGGATTTTGACTCAACTCGTAGTTACCATATCAACCAGCGTGAAATCCTTGAAAAAAGGTTTAATTATCTGTCAAGTGCCTTTGCAGTAAACTATGACTCTGCATTTTTAATGTATCCGTTTACTGAACCTCACGGAGCATCAAAAGCAGGTATTCTGACTTTAAGTAGGTTCAATATTTCATCTTCATTAAGACGCAGTTTACCCATATCTGAAGGTGTAAGCAAATTTCTGGACCTTGATAGGTGCTATTCTGTTTCAAGAATTCCTGTGGAAAACGGAAAAGAACTGGTGATATATAATGTGCATCTTTCTGCTTACGGTGGTAGCGATGAAATCAGGACAGCACAGATGACAATGCTTTTCAATGATATGAAATCAGAGTACGAAAAGGGAAATTATTGCGTTTGCGGTGGTGATTTCAACCACGATTTCACCGGGGATTCCACTCAAAAATTAAATGGCGGGCAAAAAGTTGACTTTGGTTGGGCACAGCCATTCCCCACAGACCTTTTGCCTGATTGCATCAACAGATGCATAAATTATAAGGATGAGGCACTAATCCCTACCTGCAGAAATTGTGATATACCTTACAAAGAAGGCAATTTCACAATTATTGTTGACGGCTTTTTAGTAACAGATAATGTTGAAACAGTGATTGTTGAGAATGTTAAAACGGACTTTGTATACTCTGACCATAATCCTGTTGTTATGGAGTTTAAGTTAAAGTAAGTGAGGATTTACTATGTATAAAATTGAACTTGGTAAAAGTGGCTTGCAGGTGCCGACTATTGCAGTCGGTTGTATGCGAATAAGTGATATGAGTGAAAAAGAGGTATCGGCTTTTGTGGACACTGCACTCAGTTTTGGTGCTAACTTTTTTGACCACGCGGATATTTACGGCGGTGGCAAAAGTGAAGAAGTTTTTGGAAAAGCAATCAAGTCTTTAAACAGAGAAGATTTGATAATTCAGACAAAATGCGGTATCCGTAAAGGTCAGTTTGACTTTTCCTATGACCATATTGTCAATTCAGTTGACGGTAGCCTTAAAAGGCTTGGCACGGACTATATTGATGTGCTTTTACTACATCGTCCCGACGCACTTATGGAGCCGGATGAGGTGGCAAGAGCATTCGACCACTTGAAATCATCAGGTAGAGTATGCAATTTTGGTGTCTCAAACCAAAACCCATATCAAATGCAACTCTTACAGAATTCAATGGATATGCCGATTTGTGCAAATCAGTTGCAGTTTGGTATTATGCACACACCAATGATTCAGTCAGGCATAAATGTTAATATGTATAATGAATCAGGTGTTAATCGTGATGGTGGAGTCCTTGATTTCTGCCGACTTAATAATATCACAATTCAGCCCTGGTCGCCAATGCAGTATGGTTTCTTTAAAGGATGTTTCATTGATAATGAAAAATTTCCTGAACTCAATAGCACAATGGAAAAAATAGCAGAAAAATATAGTGTTTCCAAGACAACTCTCGCATTTGCTTGGATTTTACGCCATCCTGCAAAGATGCAACCTATAACTGGTACAACTAATCTTACACGGCTTGAAGATTGTTTGAAATCAGCAGATGTGAAGCTCACTCGTGAAGAGTGGTACGAAATTTACCGTGCAGCGGGGAATATACTGCCATAAGATAACTAAATATTTGTAGTATATCTTGAATAAATATAAAATAAATTGTATAATTGTGTTATAAATTTATGAGGTGATGTGTATGAGTAAAAAGATTGTCGCAATAGTTATGGCTGTAGTTTTGGCAATTTCAGTTTTTGCAGTGCCATCTCTTGCGTGCTTTGACAATTCAAAATCTAATATCAATGTGGAAAATGCTCTTTATCAGATGCTTGACGATGTAATACATAAGGCGCTTAAAGTTTTTAATCTCGTATGGCCAGGATATGACAGAGATTGGGATTCAAAGGACGAGTATGTTGCATCCGATTTCTATATGGGCGAAGAAAAGTTTGACAACACTGTCGAAAGCAGTGCAAAATGGTCACTCGGATATGCAGGTGCCTCATTGTTGGATGGTATTGACATAATGAATGGTGAATACTTCCTTGCAGGTTCTTTGGAACCCTTTGAGGGCAGAGTACCAACAACAATTTATGATGACCAGAGAGTACGAGTTTATGCAATTTCAGATGGTGTAAGCGGAATTGCAATTCAGGCAGTTGTTGATGGCTTTGGTATTTCTCGCGGTGATGTTCAGGAAATTCGTTCACGAATGAGCAAATTTGCTGAAGAAAAAGGATACAACATAGTAAGTGTTAATGTATCAGTTTTACACCAGCACTCTTGCATAGATACTCTTGGTATGAATGTTCCTCTTTTGTCAGCACTTGTGCTTAATACAACTAATGCTGCATTAGGTGGATTGCTTGATGACCTCAAGGTTACAAAAAACCAGCAGTTTATGGAAAATCTTTTTGAAAAAACAGTGGATTGTATGCAGTCGGCAGTTGAGTCAATGGAAGAGGGCAGTTTGTACTATGGTAATGTAGATGTTTCAGAATATATGCGTGATGCCCGTGACCCGATAGCCTTTGATTCAAATATTCACAGGTTAAGATTTGTACCTGAAAACGGAAATAAAGAAACTTGGATTTTACAAGGTTCAATGCACTGTACAGGGTTTGGTGCAGGTCCTGATGAATTAACTGCTGATTACCCGTACTATATTGAAAAAGCAATCAACGAAAAAGTTGGGGCAAATGTCGTATATGTACTTGGTGCTGAGTTGGCAATAAAGATGCAAGATGAATTAGTTTATAATCCTGAATTGACAGATATAGAAAATCTTGCAAATTACGGTTATGCATTAGCAGACAAAGTAATTGCAATAAACAATGATGTGTTGTTAAGTCCGGTTCTCAATGTGGCACATAAAGAAGTATTTATCCCTGTTGATAACGGAATTTTAACTCTTGCAGCCCGTGAGGACTTACTTAATGCAGTCATCGTTAAAGATGGTCTTAAATATGTTATGGTAACGGAAATCGGCTATATGGAACTTGGAGATAAAGTTGGCATTTTCCTTTGCCCTGGTGAATTTGACCCATCAATTATTTTTGGAGGACCGGAATCGGGTGATGCTGCTTGGAAGGGCGAAACATGGGATTATGCACCACTTAAAGATGTGGCAAATGTAGAAAATATAATGGTCTATGGACTCTGCAACGACCAGGCAGGTTATGTGCTTCGTGATAATGAATACCATTCACTTCTTAGTGAAAACGAGGAAGTAAATATGTTAAGCAAAAAAGCCGGCTCAGTTTTCACAGAGGCTTACACTGAACTTATAAGCGAAGTTAAATAGTATTGCATAGTAATTATTTAGGGAAGGGGATTATTATGGCAAAAAAAGTTTTAACACCTGAACAAATTGAAATTAAAGCAATAAAGAGAGCAAGAAAATCATTGAATTTCTCATCATTCCTTGCTGTGTTATTAGCAGTTGTTCTTACAGTTGGTGTGGTTGTTATTGCTGACAGTACAACAAAAGATGTTGTAAAGGCAGAAAACACTAATACAACTGAAAATAATACAGATGTATCAACAGATACAGAAGAATCAACCGAAAATATGGATAGTGAAATGGTTATTGGGGATAATGGCACAATCACTATTATAGACGGTGATAAGGGTTCTACAGATAAGAATGAACAAACTGAAAGCAGCGGGAAAAAGGAACTTTCTGCAAACCCTGCAGAGTGGTCAAAAGAGGATATAGTTGCGGTTTATAAGAATTCTGCTGCAAAATCCCATAAGGTAGTTGAATCTTCACAGGTTTACGAAATGCCAAAACTTATTGTCAACGATGGCGACGGTGCACTTGGTTTCTTTCTTAAAATGATTACTCCTGTTATTGCTTCAGTTTTAGAGAAAAACGCAATGTCGTATGAAGGCATTACAGGGGGATATACAAAAATGGTGCCATCTGATGTGCAGAGTGCAAAAGCATATAAGGATGGGGATTATATTGTAATTGAAATGACAATGGTTGAGCAGACTGACGGAATATACGGCGACTATCAGGGTGGTTCAGTTGGTCACGCAATCAATGTCTTAGGAAATGTTGCTACTGCAGTTGAACAATTCCCTGCTTTTGATATTAAATTTGAAGAGGCAGACATTAAAATACATTATACCAATCCAACTGTTAAAGTAAGAATTAACAAGGATGGTATAATCGAAAAAGGTACTTGGAGTTATGATGCACAGATTTATATCAGAGATTTGGCAATTGACAGCATTATGATTAACAAAGCAGATGCGGAGATTATATATACAATCACAACAGGTGGCGGTTTTTAATTTTTAGACGGGACATAAGTTCCCGTCTTTTGATTGATTGACAAAATGCAATTTTTGTCGTAAAATATCGTATTGTTAGTTAATATTACTTGAAGGGGAAATGACAATGGCTAAAAAAATACTGACTCCGGAACAGGCGGAGGTAAAAGCAATTAAAAAGCAAAATTCATCAATGAAATGGACAGGATTTCTTGCTTTCTTATTGGCGATTGTATTGGTGTTTGGTGTTATATTTGTCGGTAAATCAGGCTCAACACCCGGAGAATATATAACAGATAATGTTACATCAAATACTCCCGGTGGTCCTGTTGAAGAAAATACAGAAAGTTCTGAACCTATCCCAGGTGGTCCTGTTGAAGAGGAACATGATGCTGTAACAGATGATACCACAAAAACTGAAAATAAAGAGCCTTCAATTTCACAACGAGAGCTTCCGGCGGACCCAAAGGAATGGACAAAGGAAGAAATTGTTAAATATTATAAAACAGCTGCACAAAAATCAACAGGTGTAAAGTCTATTCAGAAAATGACGATGAAAGAGGTTCTCAATGTTAAGCTGGATAACAGTGCGTGGAATTTTGCTATTGGCCTTGCGATGCCGATTATTAAGGCTGCCCTTAATGCGAATTCCGTTGAGTTTGATGGCATAACGGGTGGTTATAACAGCCTTGTTCCGTCAGATGTAAAGAGTGCTAAAGCATATAAGGAAGGTAATTATACAATTGTAGAAATGACACTTGTGGAGCAGAAGGATGATGCTTATGGCGATACCTTCAAGGGAACAGTTGGTCACGGCATTTCTGTTGTTGGTAATATAGCTGTTGTGGCAGATAATTTCCCTGATTGGACAATTAATTTCCAGGATGCCTTTATAGAACTTCATTATAAGAATCCTGTTATAAAAGTCAGAATTAACGAAAAGGGTGTAATTGAAAAGGGTACATGGAGTTATGTTGTTCATGTAACTGTCAAAGACCTTCAAATTGCAAAGGTTATGCTTGAAGATGCATCAGGTGACATTGATTATGTTGTTACAACGGGTGGCGGATTCTAAAAAAATTAAGGAGCTTATTCACACGAATAAGTTCCTTTTAATTTGTCAAAAAGAATAATTTTGTTGTTACTTTTTGGGTATAAAATAATATTTGCTTTCATTGACAAAATATAAATTATATAGTAAAATTTATGTGTATGTTTATTAGGAGGAATCACTATGAAAAAAATTCTCGCAATTCTTGTGGCACTTTCAATGCTTGTGTGCTTATCATCATGTGCAAAAATAAGTGTAACTGTGCCAAGCAAAACAGATATAAATAATTCAACGAATAACAATAATAATGACTTAACTGACAGTCAGTTACCGGGGGACATCGGTGATGATTTTAATAATCAGGGCGGAGATGTACAAACTGTCGTTCCGGACAGCCCTTCAACAGGCGAAATAAGCGATAACCCTGCCGAATGGACGGTTGCACAGATTGTTCAGAAATATAAGAGTGCTGCTGCCAAAACCCACAACAATGTAACATCACATCAGGATATGACGTTGCGTGATAAATCTCTTAAAGCCACAGGAACAAACGGAAAACCAATTGCTGATTCCTTGTTGGGTATGACAGAGAGTGTTATGAAGACCGCTCTTAAAAATAACTCAACAGATTTCAAAGGTATCACAGGCGGACATCAGAATCTTCTTGTTTCCGATGTTCAGTCAGCAAAGGCATATAAGAATGGTGATAATATTGTTATCGAAATGCAAATGAAGGAACAGATTGACAAGGGCAACGGCAAAATGACAAGCGGTACGGTTGGCCACGCTATTTCTGTTGTTGGTGATATTGATTCTGTTATCGGACAGTTTTCATCATTGGGTGTTGAAACAGACCTTGCGGACGAAAATTGTACACTTCATTATAAGAAACCGGTAGTTAAGGTTGCTATTAACAGTAACGGATATATTGTAAACGGTACATGGAGCTACTATGTTGATGTTACACTTAAAAACCTTACCATTACTGCTTTTGGTATCTCTGTACCTGTAGCAATTGCAACTTCAGTTATCGACTTTGTGGTTATACTTAACGGTGGTTTCAAAGGATAATTTTGAACTGATGACAAAAAACAAACTGTCTTGAGGTAAAACCTTGAGACAGTTTTTCTTTGTATAAAAACCCATTTTGTGTTTGATTTATTGACATTAGTCAATTTGCTCTTTATAATTTAAACATGGAAGAAAGGTGAATAAAATGAAAACCGCAGAAAAGATTATAAAAAAAGAACAAGGTGAAATAAACCGCCTTAAAAAGATGCAAGGCAGAAGCAGTGGAAATAAGTATTTTCTTGTTTTGCTTATGCTTATTGCAATTGTTAACATTCTTGACGAGGTTACAAGTAATCTGACTGTAACGGTACAGTCCTCCTTTGTTACAGAGTTTTTTGTCAATAATCCTTTTATGGGTAAATACTACAGTTTCCAAGAGGGATTGGCTCTGCACTCAACAATTGGTGTTTTTACCTATGTTTTAGGTATTATAACTCCATTCTATAAAGCACTTGCAGATAAATGGGGCAGAAAACCACTTTTTGCTATTTCCACATTAGGTATGGCAATAGGACTTTTGGTAATAAACTTATCCACAAGTTACATAATGTTTTTAGTGGGCTTTGCCATTATCAGTTTCTTTATGGGACACGATATTCAGATTATTTATATCCTTGAAGAAGCACCCGATAAGCACCGTGCAAAGATTTATAGTTTTCTTAAAAGCTTTGGTATTTTAGGGGTTATTCTTATACCAACACTTCGTGATTTGCTTATGGGCGACGACCCTACAAGATGGCGTGATATTTTCCTTGTACCATCCGTTATCGGCTTTGTGGCAGTACTTTTAGTTATTCTTTTTGCAAAGGATACAAAAGTGTTTATTAACGAAAGAATTGCGTATCTTTCAAGACCGTATGAAGAAAGAGAGAAAGAAAAAGCACTTAAAAAGCAACAAAAGGAAGCACAGAGAAATCAATCAGGTGTATTTAACGGGGTTAAATATATCTTTTCAAACCCAGATACTAAAAACCTCATAATTTCCCACATTATTTTTGACTCTGCAATGCCTGCAATAGCACTTTATTTTGAGTCCTCAATGCACAAGGTGGGTATGAGCACAAGCGATATTACAAAAGCATTATTTATGGTGCCTGTTGTGTATGCCACAATAACCTTTCTTTCAGGTTTTATTGCAGATAAGCTTGGCAGAAAAGTTACAGTAACAGGCTTCTCAATTACTTGCATAATTGGTTATTCACTTTTCGTTGCAGGTATTCTTTGCGGTTGGAATCCATATCTCATAGGCTTCTTTGCGGGACTCTACCAAGGCTCATATTGGATTGGCAGAGATTATATGAATGTTATGATGACGGAAAAAGTTCCTACGGATATTCGTGCATCAGTAGTTGGTGCAGAGGGACTTCTTGTTATCATTGGTTTGGCAGTAGGTTACCTTCTTGCCATCGTTGGTATGATTAAATTCCCAATATGGTGGGTATGTCTTACAATTTCCGTTGTTGCAGTAGGTGTTGCAGCAATAATGTTTACGCTAAAGGTAAAAGAAACCAAAGGTGCAAACCTTGATGAAATAGAATAGTTTAAAAACCGAATAGGCAAAAATAAACGGAGAGTGCTTCACTCTCCGTTTTGTTGTAGGTTGTTTAGTTAAATTCTTCATTCAACTGTTGCATAGTAACTTGTTCTTTGTCAGGGTTTACATATTTGTCCTGATAGTAGTTTTCAGGGTAACAATCAAATGTACCGTCAGGTTTAACTGTGATTACTGTACAACCTCGTTGAGTACCTTTTGTATCAATTTTACCGTAGGCGACATAGTCGATGCTCATACCGTATGTAAGACGGATTCCCTTGTAATCCAATGAGAAAATGTTGATGTGGTCGTGACCTACAAACATACCTTGTGTACTGCCTAATTCAAGAGCAGTTTCAAAGAATTGGTCATCATTTCTTGGATGGCATACCTTTTCACCCAATGTACCGTAATAGTATCTAACATTTTCAGTATCCTTGTATCCGTTTGCTTTGAATTCATCCCAAGCTTGTTGATATTCAACAGGAGGAATGTGCATAAATACAAGGGATTTTACAAGACCATATTTCTCAAGTAACTGAGTCTGTTCATCACCCTCAAATGTCTTTTCAATAAATGCTTTGTTATCTGCATTAAGTTTTTCACAGGTTGTTTTATACCAATCAATCTGATTTTCGTGGATATTATCATAATTGCCTGTGAATCCGGCTACAAGACCTGTCAACTTGTTGTCTTTTGGATAATCATTTGAATCCATTGTGATGAGTGCCTGAGTGATAACACCACGGCTGTTTTTTACCTTGATTACGCTATTACCAACTCCGTCAACACTTTCGTCATCCATAAGGTAAAGACAGTTTTTCCATTCGTCACTACTATAAAATTCACCCATTTTCTCTCGGTTATAAATTGAGTAAATTTCGGAATCGTGATTGCCAAAGGTAACTGTCCAATGCACGCCAAGAGTTTCCATAACCGTTGCAAAAATACGAGCAGAATATTGGTTGTTAAAAGTTCCTGCTGTAAATGGTACAGGATAACTGATGTCGCCTGTTGCAATAACTATGTCAGGTTTTTCTTCAGTAATCATAGTGGCAATAGTGTCAATGACCTTGTAATCATCTTTTTTAGACATCCAGCCACCACCAAGATGAATGTCGGTAAGTTGTACGATTTTAACATCACGGTCAGAAATAATTGTGTACAAGCCATCTGAGTCCTTTTCAACAGGTAATCTGTCTTCCAAAACAACAGGCTCAAGTCTTTTGATATATTCTATGGTGTTTTTAATACACACTTTGTTTGCAATTGTTCCGGCAATTCCGATAACAACAAAAACCAATAAAACTATACCCAGAACTTTCATAACTTTTTTTCCGTTACCCTTTTTCTTTTTCATTTTCCTACTCCTTTTAGTCAGCCTTTCTCTTTACGAGAATATTGTTGTTATAGAATTGGCTTCGCTCTGAAAGTTCTGAGTTAACAGTTACTACACCATCTCTTTCAATAAGAGTTTTTTCTCCGGAGAACATATTTGTACCAATTCCAAGGCGATTACCTTCAATCTCTACTCCAAGACTTGCAACTATTGATGGGAACATATCAAAAGGACCCCAATCTCTGTTTACTGTGTAGCTTTCCGGTATATCAGAAACATTCTTTGCAGGGTTAAGGAAAAGGTTGTACATTGTGCGTTTGTATCCCGTAACATTTTCAAAGAATGAGTTTGCCATACTCAGGTGGTCGCCGATAATAACAATGGTTGTATTTTCATAGAAAGGCTGTTGCTGAATCCAACGAACGAATTTTACAGCTTCCTTTTGACTGTAATGAACTGCGTTTGCATATTGGGAGTCAAATTTTCTTTCGGCTTTGTAACTGAGATAACCATCAGGAGCATGTGTGTCAGCAGTTTCCATAACAAAGTGGAATGGTTTGCCCGTGTCTGCAAGACGTGTAAGTTCCATTTTTGCGAATTCATAAAGTTTATCGTCTTCATATCCCCACCAAACGTTGTAGTCTTCAGGAAGCCAACCATATTTTATTACACCTTTGTGGTCAAGAATTTCAAAGTCGCCATGTGACTGGAAGAAGAAATTCAATCCACCAAAGGCTGCATCTGCACCAAACATCAATGATTGCTCGTAACCTTGTTCTGCAAGAATGTCACCGAGTGCAGTAGCACCGGGAAGGAAATTGCCGGGTTGTCCGTAAGAGTTTCCGTCAACAGGCACCTTCATAGGAAGACCTGTACTCATATTTACCATAGCGGCAACGGACCAACCTGAACCTGTTGTGGGAACAGGACCACCAAAGCCTGTATCAGTGTGTGAGAAACTGATACCTTCCTTTGTTAATTCAGCAAGCTCAGGCATAAGATTTTCGTCAAAATATCCACCGAATTCCTTTGAGAAAAATGTATTTTCCATTGATTCAAGATAGATATGAATAAGGTTTCTCTTTTTATCGGGGAAAGTAAGTTTTGTTTTAGTTGGGTCTGCAAAATTATCTTCAATATATGATGAATCGGTTAAATATGCATCATAAAGAGTCATAAGTTGGAATCTGTTAATTCCAAATGCACATCCACCAATAAGCATAGCCAATGCAAGTACAAGGGCGATTATTCTTATTGCAATTGAAGGGAGAAAAGCAATATACTTTTCATCCTTTTCGTAAGTGAATTTATAGTTTGGAAATACAGCAATACAGAATAATACTGTAAGTAACAAAGTTGTGAGTACAGGACCTTCAAAAAGGGAAATGTAAACACCTACGTCTGTTCCTTCAGTAGGGGAGTTAAGATTTATAAGAATTTGGTCGGCAGCAAGGTCACCAAATGCCTCTTTACCCCATAATGTGCCTGTGTATGCAGCAAGTCCGAGTGCAAAGAAAACTGTTGAAATAATTTTAACAGCAAGAGCTCCTTTATTATTTTTTGGTGCACTATATTCAATTTTTAAAACTCTCTTTGTAAAGCCGATGATGCACCACAAAACAACACCAACTGCCAATGCTAATCCTGCATATTTCCACACGAAAGATGGGTGGTGATTACTAGGCATAAAGATATTACTTACATTTAAAAGGTTTTTCATTAAGAAAAATGATGTGAGATTGATTGTAAGTACATCCCTTAAGATTACTCGAATAAGAGTGCTTGTTCGTCTGTCATCAGCAAGAAGAAAATAATCTGCAATACTGATTAAAACACCAACAGCAATAGCTAAAAACCAAAACATTTCCATATCCCCTTTATTATTTGATATATTCAAATTCTATCATATTAAATTCACTTTTTCAACAAAGTATTTAAATAAATGACACAAGCCACATAATTACAAACCACAACGGTGGTACTATAAGTGCGGGTAACATATTAAGCGTTTTGAGGTTTTTGATTTCGAGAATTGCAAGACCTGATGAAGCAATCAGGAAACCACCAACAACGCTTATTTCACACATAAGTTCAGGACTCATGAATTCACCTAAAAATGTTGCAAGTAAGTAGATTGAACCTTGCCAGCAAAAAAGCACAGGTGCTGCCAAAGCAATTCCTATACCATAAGTGGATGCTAAAACCATACTTGTCACAAAATCAAGAGTAGCATTTGTAAAAAGATATGTATGGTCGTTATTGAGTGCCGAATTTATAGGTCCTAAAATTGATAAACTGCCAATGCAGAAAAGCAAAATTGCAGTTGAAAGTCCCTTTCCTAATTCGCTTTTTCCTTTCTTTTCCGTCAAAGCATTGAATCGCTTGTCCAAATCAATCATATTGCCTAAAAGTGAACCCACAGCAAGACTTACAATAAAAAGCACGGGATATTTACTGTTTGGCATATTCTGTACCACGGAATTTATGCCGATACCTGCTGCAGCAAGTCCCATAGCATTCATAAGGCATTTTGTATATTTTTCTTTAATTCCTTTTTTCAGTAAACTGCCAATTATACTGCCTGTGAGTATCGTCGCAGTATTAACTATTGTTCCAATCATATATTATCAACTCTCGTTCTTTCCACAGCCTCAAAAATCTCCTTTAAAGTGTCAAGAGAATTCTGGTCAGGTTTCTTTTTAACATTTATACTCTTTTTGCCACTTCCTGTAACGCCAACACGACCTCTTAAAACAGAGGAAATATTGAGTACAAGGGAAGTGTTGATTTCCTCACAATACAAAGCGATTGTGTCGCCTCGCTGACCGATTTCGTAAATCCCAAGGCTTGATGCCGTGTTTCTGCAAAGAGAAACCTCAATAAGTCCCTCAACTGACGGCGGAATATCACCAAAACGGTCACGCAATTCATCACGGACATCCTCAGCATCCTCAAATGTGCGTATATCGGCAATTCTACGGTAAACGGTAAGCCTTTGTGCAAGTGCAGAAATATATTTATCGGGAATATGAGCATTGATTTGAAGGTCAATAAGACACTCCCTTTGCTTTGGCTTTTGACCCTTTTCCTCACCGATAGCTTCACTTAAAAGTTTCATATACATATCATAGCCGACTGCTGCAAGGTGACCGTGCTGTTGTGCACCTAAAAGGTTACCTGCACCTCGGATTTCAAGGTCACGCATAGCGATTTTAAATCCTGAACCAAATTCCGTATATTCACGAATTGCCTGTAATCTCTTATATGCAACCTCGGACAAGTTTTTATCTCGTTTGTAAGTGAGATATGCACTTGCCCTGCGTGCACTTCTGCCGACACGACCTCGCAATTGATGAAGTTGAGCAAGTCCGAGCTTATCTGCATCTTCAATAATCAGCGTGTTGGCATTTGGCACATCAACACCTGTCTCAATAATAGTGGTGCACACAAGAATATCAATTTCACCATTAAGGAGTTGTTGCCAGATTTCGCTCAATTCCTCTTCATTCATTTTCCCGTGGGCAGTTTTGATTCTTGCTTCAGGCAGGTATTCCTGAATGGCAACTGCAACACCGTCAATGGTTTCAACACGATTATGAAGGAAATAAACCTGACCGCCACGACGAAGTTCTTTTTCCATAGCCTCGCAAAGCAAAGGCATGTTATGTTCAACAACGTAGGTCTGAACAGGAAAACGGTCCGAGGGGGCTTCCTCAATAACGGACATATCACGGATTCCTGACATTGCCATATTAAGCGTTCTCGGAATCGGTGTAGCAGAAAGTGTAAGCACATCAACCCCCGGGAACATTTCTTTTAGCTTTTCTTTTTGAGCAACACCAAATCTTTGTTCCTCGTCGACAATTAAAAGCCCTAAATCTTTAAACTTAACATTCTTTGAAATAAGGGAATGTGTGCCGACAACAATGTCGATAAATCCCGCGTTTATGCTTTTGATGATTTTTGCTCTTTGAGTAGGTGTACGGAATCTGGAAAGCATTTCTGCTTCAATGGGAAATCCTTCAAAGCGTTTTAAAATCGTCTGATAATGTTGTAACGCAAGAATTGTGGTTGGTACAAGAATTGCACATTGTTTTCCGTCTGCAATACATTTGAAAACTGCACGAAGTGCAACCTCGGTCTTACCAAAACCGACATCGCCACAAAGAAGTCTGTCCATAGGATATGGCTTTTCCATATCGCTTTTGATTTCATCAATGCTACGGAGTTGGTCGCCTGTTTCTTCAAACGGAAATCGTCGTTCAAAGTCCGTTTGCATATCAATATCAGGTGAGAAAGCGTAACCCTCACTGTGCAAACGCTGTGAGTAAAGTTTAATTAACTGGTCTGCCATATCCTTAACAGCAGTACGGACTTTAGTTCTTGTTTTCTCCCAGTCACTGCCACCAAGACGGTTGAGCTTTAATGCTTTTCCGTTATCTTCGTGGGGACCGATATATTTTGATACCAAATCAAGTTGAGTAACCGGTACATAAAGCACATCACTCTTTGCATACTTGATTTTGATATAGTCTTTTATGATTTTATTTGCTTCAAGTTGGGTAACACCGTCAAAAATGCCAATTCCGTGTACTGTATGGACAATATAATCACCTTTTTTAAGTTCATCAAGGGAATGAATAGTATCCCTTGCCTTAAAGCCTGTGTTTCGTCTTTTCGTCTTTGTTTGATAGACTTTTGAGTAAGTTATAATATGCAGTTTTTCTCTTGGATACGAAAAACCTGAGGTCAAAGACCCTGCAAGCACACAAATTGCACCCTTGGGGAATGCCTTAGGAATAACGGGAAAATAAACTGCTGTATAATTTTCGTCATTAAGTGCTTCGGCAAGGTTTTTTGCACTTTTTTCAGTACCCGCAAAAACTACAACGGTACTGTCCTTTGACACAATGTGTTGGAGGTCTTCCATAAGCACATCAAGCTTACCGTTCCATACGGGCAAGGTGTTTCCGTTAAATGTAGTCAGGCTCTTAACAGGTGTGTCAAAGCTACCACGGGCAAAATTATCAAAATAAGTTGCACCTAATTCCTGATATTTTTCGACTAATTCATTAAAAGTCAAACTGAATTTGTCAAGACCTTTGCAAAGTGTTCCGTCTTCTACACAAGCCTTAATATCTTCATACAAAAGTTTTTGTGACGCAGTCACTTTTTCCTTAATTCCCGATGTTTCAAATGCAAAGAAAAGATAATCTTCTGCATAGTCGAAAATTGTAGCAGGGGAATAGATAAGTGGCAGGTATTTGTCAGCAGAGCCAACATTAAGACCATTTTTAAGTCTGTCAATATCACTATAAAGCTTTTCACGGATAATTTCTGTTTTCTTCCCACGGATTGAACTTGCAAGTTTCTCAATTTTTTCAATTAACTCTTGCGGATTGTCAATGACAATTTCCTTTGACGGTGCAATCAGAATTTCATCAATATTGACTGTTCTTCTTTGTGATACAATGTCGAAACGGCACATTGTATCAACTGTGTCGCCCCAGAGTTCAATTCTTACAGGCTCTTCGTCATCAGGTGAGAAAAAGTCAACAATACCACCACGGACAGAGAATTGTCCAACACCTTCAACAGCATCAACTCTTGTGTAACCGGCACAATTTAAAGAGAGAACAATATTTTCCAGTGTGGTTTCTTCGTTTTTTTTCAGTAGAACGGATTTCTGTCTTAGTATTTCAGGCGGAATAGTGTATGAAAGACAGGCTTCTGCACTTGCAACCACCACATCGCAACGGTCATCAAGCATACGACGCAAAACCTTTATTCTTTTCTGTTCATATTCATAGCTTTGTGAGTCAGTTGTATAAAAAGATAAACTGCGTGAAGGATATTGCAGAGCAGATATGCCAAATACAGTTAAATCTTCACAAAGTCGCACTGCAGTTGCATCGTCAGGCACGACAATAAGGGCCTTTTTTTCAAGACCCCCCACTAACGCAGAAACGATATGTGCTTTCATTACAGGTATTAACCCTAAAACACCCTGTGGCAGAAAACCTTTTTTTATACTGTTTTCAACGCCCTCATATTCTGCTGAATTTTTAATTGTGTGTGTAAATGCCGACATAGTTTTTGCCTCAACTATTATATAAGTTCATAGCTTTTTCAATCTGATTATCAAGCATAAGTTCAAGAGCCTTACAAGCATTTTCAAGTGCAGGTTCAAGTGCTTTTAACTCATCCTTTTTAAATTCAGAAAGTACCCAATCAGCAAGGTCATAGTCAGGATGAGGTTTCTTGCCACAACCTACTTTGATTCTTGGAAACTGGTCGTTGTTTAAGTGGTAAATTATACTTTTAATTCCGTTATGACCGCCGTCAGTACCTTTTCTGCGGATACGGAGTTTGCCCACATCAAGAGAAATGTCGTCATAAATTATGATAACTCTTTCAGCAGGAATTTTATAGAATTTTGCACATTCTCTTACTGCCTCGCCACTGTTATTCATAAAAGTCTGGGGTTTCATAACAATACAGCGATGACCGTTTATTGCAGTGTCACAGATAAGTGACTTGAATTTAAGTCTGTCAATTTTAAATTTAAGTTTTTGTGAAAGCATATCCAAGCACAAAAACCCCGAATTATGTCGCGTGTAGGTGTATTTGTTTCCCGGATTACCGAGTCCTACTACGAGAAATTCAGGTGTGCCTACAGATACATTTGTTGTCTTTCTGAATCTGTTGAACATATTGTATATTTCCTTTGAAATTATTTTGTAAATCTGTCCTTGTTTTTTTCTCGCCAGTTAATCTTATTCACCTGACGAGCACGGGCAATACCAAGTGAAACCTCAGGAACATCTTCAGTTATTGTTGAACCTGCTGCAGTGTAAGCCCCATCACCGATTTTTACAGGTGCCACAAGGTTTGTGTTACATCCGATAAAGCAATCATCACCAATAACTGTACGGTGTTTGTTTTTACCGTCATAGTTAACTGTAACAGTGCCACAGCCAAAGTTTACTCGTTTACCAACATCGGAATCACCAACATAGGTAAGGTGAGAAACCTTTGTACCCTCGTCAATATTTGAGTTTTTAACCTCAACAAAGTTTCCAAGATGAACTTTATTGCCGATTACGGAATTAGGTCTTATGTGAACGAAAGGACCAATGTCAGCCGAGTCAAGAACTTTTGACTGATAACATTGAACAGAATTGAGTTTAACTTCGTTACCGATGACACTTTCTTTAATAAGTGTGTTAGGACCAATAACGCAGTTTTCTCCGATAGTGACACCTGAAAAAAGCATTGTGTTGGGCATAATAACTGTACCCTTACCGATAGTAACATTTTCCTCAATAACAACACTTTGGTGGTAGGGGATTTCAACACCCTTTGCCTCATGCATTTCAATGTTTTTTTGGTTTTGAATGTCTTTTTCTGTCATAAGGACACCTCTTTTTGTTTTGTCGGTTTATTTTATCATAAAAAGATATAGTTTTCAACTGTAAAATAAGATGGTTTTTGCTATAAAAACCTTGAAAAATCAAGGGTTAAATGCTATAATGATAATTTAGAAAAATATGTAATTTTTTTGACGAAAGGGGAGAAGACTAATGAGCCGGAAAAAGTGGTTAACTGCACATATTGATAAAGAATTGGCGGCCCAAGTTGCCGAAAGTCATAGTCTTGACCCCTTTACCTCACTTATACTTGTTTCCCGTGGGATTACGGAATATGAGGATGTTGAAGAATTTTTTGACAGTGATTTTTGCTTTTGCGACCCCTATCTTATTACGGATATGGACAAGGCAGTTGAAAGAATAGAAAAGGCCATCGAAAAATTTGAAAAGATTTGTGTTTTTGGTGACTATGATGCGGACGGAGTAACTGCCACTGCGTTGATGTATTCCTACCTTTCTTCACATGGTGCAGATGTAATGTATTATATTCCTGACAGAGTCAGTGAAGGCTATGGTATGAACTGTGATGCTATAGACAAGCTTAATCAACAAGGTGTAAAGCTTATTATCACTGTTGATAACGGAATTTCAGCAGTTGAGGAAATTGCTTATGCTAAAACTCTTGGTATAGAAACAGTTGTAACAGACCATCATCAGGTAGGGGATACTTTGCCCGACGCAGTTGCAGTTGTTGACCCTCATAGACCTGATTGTAATCTGAATTTCAAGGATTGGGCAGGTGTCGGTGTCGCTTTTAAAGTTGTTTGTGGACTTGAAAAAGGTGATTATTCAGAAATTTTAAGTGATTATGCCGATATTATTGCTGTTGGAACAGTTGCCGATGTGGTGGATTTGAAAGACGAGAATCGTGCAATTGTAAAATATGGAATTGCAAAAATAAATACATGCCCTTGTAATGGTATCAATGCACTGCGTCAGGTAGCAGGAGTTGGTGAAAGGGCTTTAAATGCAGTTGGTGTTACTTACTCATTAGCACCTCGTATAAATGCTGCAGGAAGAATAGAATCTGCTGAAACTGCACTTAAACTTTTAATCAGTGATAACCTTGCAACAGCTCTTGATATTGCCTTTCAGGTTGACGATTGTAACCGTAAGCGTCACGAACTTGAAAACGAGATTATGGAGGCGGCAGTTGCCCATCTCGAAGCAAATACCCAACTTAAATATTCAAAAGTGATTATTGCTTGCGGTGAAGGTTGGCATCACGGTGTTGTAGGTATTGTTGCTGCAAAACTTGTTGAGAAATACGGAAAACCTGCCATTGTGATTGCTTTTGACGGGGAGGAAGGCACAGGCTCTGCTCGTAGTATTGACGGTTTTTCCGTTTATGATGCAATTAAGTATTGTGACGATTTACTTACCCATTTTGGTGGTCACACTATGGCGGCAGGTCTTGGTATTAAGAGGGAAAATGTCAATGAATTTTTCTTGAAAATAAACGAATATGCAAACAGTATAAACAATGTCACACCAACTCTTATGCTCGATTGTAAATTAAATCCTGCATATATTGATGCATCTTTGGTTGAATCCCTTGAAATGTTAGAGCCTTTTGGTGCAGGTAATGCTCAACCGCTGTTTGGCATCTTTGGGGTAACTATCGAAAGCATAAGACCTGTTGGGGAGGGCAAACATTTAAGACTCACATTCTCAAAGGGAAATACACAATTTATTGCTATGAAATTCTCTACAACATTAAGCGATTTTCCATTCATTGAGAAGGACGTTGTTGACCTTGCCGTACGAATTGATAAAAACGAATTCAGAGGTGAAGTTAAAGCCTCTGTTCAAATCAGGGATATGCGTTTTTCAGGTGTTGATGAAGAAAATCTTTTTAAATCCCAGGCACTTTATGAAAAATACAGATATGGTGATGCTTTAACATCACACGAAGCAAGATTTTTAACTCCTTCAAGAGAATTTTTGTTGGGGGTTTATGGTTTATTAAAACAGTACAAGGTATGGAACTTTGATATTGAAACTTTAACTTACAGAGCAAAATGTCCTATTGAGAGATATTGCACAATGCTTGTGTCAATTGATGTGCTTTGTGAGTTGGAACTTTTAAAACAGGAAAACGGACAATTGATTTTTGACGGTGAGGGTAAAAAAGCCGATTTATCACAATCAAAAATTCTCAATAACTTGAATAAACTACAAGGAGGTGAACAGTAATGGCAGATGCTAATGTAAATGTTAATGAACTTTATGGCAAATTGCGTGATAGAATAAAAGCAATCCATAGCGAAGAAGATATAAAAATTGTTGATAAAGCATTTAATACTGCAAACGAATACCACGGTGAGCAAAAAAGAAAATCAGGTGAACCGTATATTATTCATCCCATTGCTGTTTGTGATATTCTTGTGGACTTGGGTATGGATTGTCAGTCCCTTGTGGCAGCACTTTTACACGATGTTGTTGAAGATACAGAATACACCATTGAGCAGTTGACTGCAGATTTTGGCGAGGAAGTAGCAATATTAGTTGACGGTGTTACAAAACTTGGTAAGGTTCAACTTAATTCAAGTGAAGCAAAGGAAGAACAGCAGGCAGAGAATATCCGTAAAATGCTTCTTGCTATGTCAAAGGATATCCGTGTTATTATCGTAAAACTTGCGGACCGACTCCATAATATGAGAACACTTGAGTTTATGAATCCCCAGAAGCAAAGGGACAAAGCACTTGAAACTCTTGAAATCTTTGCACCAATTTCCCATAGACTGGGTATTCGTTCCGTCAAGGAAGAACTTGAAGACAGAGCAATCCGATTTCTTGACCCTGTGGCTTATGACGGAATTGAAGAAAACTTAAAAAAATCAAGTTCATCAGGAAACGATTTTCTTGAAAGTATAAAGGAAAAAATTTCCGACAGAGTAAAACAGACTGTTCCCGATGCCCAAATCAGCGGACGAATCAAGTCCGTTCACGGAATATATCGTAAAATGTTTATGCAGGGCAAACAGTTTGATGAGATTTATGACATATATGCTGTTAGAATTATCGTTGATAGTGTTATTGACTGTTATAACTGTTTGGGTATAATTCACGATATGTATAATCCTTTGCCAAATCGTTTCAAGGATTATATTTCAACACCAAAACCAAATATGTATCAGTCACTTCATACAACTGTGATTGGTAAAGAGGGAACACCTTTTGAAGTGCAAATCAGAACATGGGAAATGCATCGCACTGCAGAGTTTGGTATCGCAGCCCATTGGAAATATAAGCTTGGCGTTACCGGTGGAAAAGAAAGTTTTGACCAGCGTCTTCAGTGGATTCGTGAAATGCTTGAAGCACAGCAGGAGTCGGGGGATGCAAGGGAACTGGTTTCTTCAATTAAAACCGACCTTATTACGGATGAGGTATTTGTATATACACCAAAGGGCGATGTAATCAATGTGCCACAAGGCTCAACAGTTATTGACTTTGCCTATGCAATTCACTCTGCTGTGGGTAATAAAATGACAGGGGCAAAGGTTGACGGAAGAATTGTGCCTATTGATTATGTAATTTCAACAGGCGAAATTGTTGAGATTCTTACATCTTCTCAACAGGGTAAAGGACCGAGCCGTGATTGGCTTAATATTGTCAAAACAAGTCAGGCAAAGAGCAAAATCCGTTCCTGGTTTAAAAAAGAAAAACGAGAAGAAAATATCGTAGAAGGTAAGGAAGAAATAGAAAAAGAGTTCAGAAGAAACTATATCCGTCTTTCCGATGAAGATTACCAGAAATTTATCAAAAAACTTGCTGAACGCCAGAGAATGGATAATATTGACGATTTCTATGCTGCAATCGGCTACGGTGGACTCTCAATCATTCGTTTAATGCCCTATATCAAAGAGGAATACCAAAAGAATTACGATAAGAGCAGAAACGAAATAAAGGTTATTCCAATCAAGGATAATTCTAAAAAGAATAAAGATGGCGTTACAGTTGAGGGTATTGACAATTGCCTTATCAAGTTCGCACAGTGCTGTAATCCACTTCCGGGGGATAACATTATCGGTTTTATCACCCGTGGACACGGCGTATCAATTCATAAGAGGGATTGCACCAATGTTCCGAAGGACATTTCAAATTGTGCAGAGCCGGCTCGTTGGGTAAATGCGTTTTGGAATCAGAATGTTAAGGAAGATTATAAAGCAACACTTCAGCTTACGTGTCTTTCCCGTGTGGGACTTATGGCCGATGTTGCTATGCAGGTTGCCAATATGCGGGTTAATATTACAAGTATCAGTACACACGATATGAAGGACGGCAGGGCAATTGTTGAACTTACTCTCAATGTCAGTGGTATTGACCATTTAAAGAACTTGATTTCCCGCATAGAAAAAGTTGATGGAGTATTATCAGTTGAAAGATAAGGAATAATTTATGAAAGCAGTAATTCAAAGAGTATTAGAAGCAAGCGTAACCGTGGATGGTGAGCTTGTTTCAAGAATCAATAAAGGGTATCTGATTCTGTTAGGAGTAATGGATGATGATACAGAATATGATGCAGAAGTCCTTGCTAAAAAGACATCAACACTTCGAGTTTTTGAGGACCAAGAGGGAAAAATGAATCTTGATATTCAAAATGTGGATGGAGAGATTTTAGCAGTTTCTCAGTTTACCCTCTGTGCGGATTTGAAGAAAGGTAACAGACCGTCCTTTGGTCACTCTGCACATCCCGACCGTGCAAATGAGTTGTATGAATATTTCTGTGACAAACTTTTGGAATACGGTGTAAAAAATGTAGAAAAAGGTGTCTTTGGTGCCGATATGAAAGTTGAGCTTTTAAATGACGGACCCGTGACAATCCTTTATGATTCGGAAATCTGGAGAAAAAATAGATAAGGAAGTAAAAAGATATGATTACAGTAGAAAAACATTTGGCGATAATGAATAACGGTTTTACAATCAATAATTACATTGTGACAGATACTGATACAGGTGCAACTGCAGTTGTTGACCCATCGTTACCGGAGGAAAGTCTTATTGAAAAGCTTAACGGTAAGGATGTGCAGTATATTCTTCTTACACACGGACATTTTGACCATATCTGCGGAGCAAAGCTTGTTAAGGAAAAAACAGGTGCAAAGGTTGTAATTCATAAGGACGACGAAGAAATGCTTCACGACATTACTAAAAATGAATTTCAGATTAACTGTGAAGGTTATGAGTTTCCGGAGATTGATGCGGATATTTTAACAGAAGATGGTACAGAAATTATGCTTGGTAATACCAAAATAACCGTTATGCATACACCGGGTCATTCTATGGGTGGTGTCTGTTACCTTTTCAAAGAAGATTTAGTAATGTTTTCCGGTGATACACTATTTAAGTTATGTGCGGGACGTGCAGACCTGTATGGTGGAAATGGCCGTCAAGAACTTCGTTCACTTGTAAGAATCGGTGAATTAGAGGGGAATTATAAGGTGTATCCGGGTCACGAGGAGGACACTACTCTTGATTTTGAACGCGAAAATAACCGTTATGTAAGAACTCGTTTTAGAAAATAATGAAATTACTTGTAATCAATCACAAATTCCATTATGAAATGGAAAAGTTAGTCAGAATCTTTATGCCAGACGAGAAAATTCAGGTGGTATATGAAGATTGTAATGACTATAATCTGCTGACATCTGTAAGGGACGAAATCAAGGTTACAATTAACTTTGAAAGTTTTAATAAAACACTTACAGCCCCTTTGTGTGACGATAATGAAATGCAAATGGGCAGAATGGTATATTCTCTTTTTGGGGAGTATACAGGATTTTATCCCAAATGGGGTGTCCTTACAGGGGTAAGACCATCAAAATTACTTATAAATACCGAAAAACAGATGGGCAGAGAAAAAACAAAAGAATATTTTAAAAACGACTTGCTTGTGAGTGATGAGAAATTTAATCTTGCAAGAGTTGTAGCCGATTGCGAAGAAAAGATTATTGCAACCTCAAAACCACAGTCAATGAGCTTGTATATTTCAATTCCATTTTGTCCCTCAAGATGTAGTTATTGCTCTTTTGTTTCTCATTCTGTAGAAAATGACAAAGCGAGAAATCTTCTTCCCGAATATGTTTCTCTTTTAGAAAAGGAAATTGCCGAAACAGGGGAGATAGCACAAAAAATCGGTGTAAATCTTGAAAGTGTGTATATTGGTGGCGGCACACCTACCACTCTTTCTGCAGACCAGTTAAAAACTGTAATTGATGCAGTAAAAAACAGTTTTGATTTAAACACTTGCCGTGAATTCACTGTCGAAGCAGGTCGTCCCGATACCATAACTGAAGAAAAACTACTTGAGCTTAAAAACAGCCCGGTTGACAGAATAAGCATAAATCCACAGACTTTTAACGATTCAGTCCTTAATGCGGTCGGCAGACGACACAGTTCAGAGGATACAATTAAAATTTTTAACCTTGCAAGGGAGATAGGCTTTGATAATATCAATATGGATTTGATTGCAGGGCTTCCAACGGATTCTTTTGAGGGATTTAAGCATTCTCTTGACACTGCAATAAGCCTTGACCCAGAAAATATTACTGTTCATACTCTTGCTGTTAAAAGAGCATCAGGAATCGGTCAGAATTCCCCGAAAATTGCTGTTGAAAATGCAACTCTGGCATCTCTTATGCTTGACTATGCTTACGATAAATTAAGCGGGAAATATCACCCATATTATATGTATCGTCAGTCAAAATCTGCAGGCAGTCTTGAAAATGTGGGCTGGGCAAAAGAAAATACAGAATGTATTTACAATATTTTTATGATGGAAGAATGTCACACAATTTTATCCTGTGGCGGTGGAGCAGTCACAAAACTCAAGGCACCAAA
Source organism: Candidatus Fimenecus sp. (assembly GCA_045602655.1). Classification (GTDB taxonomy): domain Bacteria; phylum Bacillota; class Clostridia; order Oscillospirales; family Acutalibacteraceae; genus Fimenecus. Next base: position 24,158 of record JAZSBY010000105.1, read on the forward strand.
TGGGGATGAAATTGAGCGAATTTTCAATTTCAAATATCCATTCGAATATATTTCAGGGTATGAGGAATTAAGAAACAGAAAGAATAGAATAACAGAGTTTTACAATACATATTCATTATAGATGTGAGGTAATGTAAAATGGATAATGTAATGAATAAGCTTAAATATATCAATGAAAAGGCTCTTAATAATCCGCAGGAATTTATAAACGAGTGCGAAGAAAGATATAAGAGAATTATTGACGGAATTGTAAATAGGATTATTTCGGAAGAGGGCAGAGAAATTGTTATGCTTGCAGGACCTTCATCGGCAGGTAAAACAACTACTGCAAGAAATATTAAGGAAAAACTTTTGCAAAACAATGTAAAAACTTATGTTTTAAGTCTTGATGATTTCTATCTTAACAGGGAGGATATACCATATCTTCCTGATGGCACTCAGGACTATGAAACTGTTTATGCTCTTGATTTAGAGCGTCTTGAAAAAGACCTTAATGCATTACTTCGTGGTGAAAAGGTCAGAACACCTGTTTTTGATTTTACCACGGGCAGGAGAAGCGAAACTGAATTTAATGACATAATGCTTGGAAATGAAGATGTTGTTATTATTGAGGGACTTCACGCACTTAACCCTGTAATTACAGAAAAAATTCAGGGTAAACTTTTGAAAATCTATATAAATGTATCCACAAGAGTTTATAATGGAGAAGATGTTATTTTAAATAAAAGGGCATTCCGCTTTATCCGTCGTATGGTCCGTGATTATAAGTTCCGTGACAGCACAGTCGAAAATACTTGTAAACTGTGGAAAAATGTTACTAAAGGTGAGGATGAATATCTTTTCCCATATCGTGATAATGCGGATATTAAGGCAGATACAGTTCATTTATACGAGCCTTGCGTTATGAAACATCAGGCATTAAGAATGATTAGTGAGTGTGAGGTTTCAGAAGAATACAGAGAAAACATTCAAAACATAGTGAATGCTTTAGAAAAATTTAACGATATACCTGAAAAGGCAGTTCCCGAGAATTCATTACTTCGCGAATTTTTAGGGGAATAAAACTTAAATAAAGGGTGTGAAATAAATGGCAGAAAAAACAAGAAAGAAGCAAAGCTTACTTAATGGTGCCTTGATATTGAGTCTTGCAACGCTTATTATTAAGGTTATTGGTGTTATTTATAAAATTCCTCTTTCCAATATGATTGGAACAATCGGCAGAGGATATTTTGATTCAGCATATAATCTTTATGTGCCGATTTATACTGTTTCAATGGCAGGACTTCCTGTTGCTATTTCCAATATGGTTTCAAAAGCAATGGCAACGGGCAAATACCGTGATGTTAAAATTATAAGAAAGGTTGCCCAAAGACTTTTCCTTATTGTAGGAATTATAGGTACCTTGGCAATGCTTATTCTTGCATATCCTTATGCACTTTCAGCAAAAAATATGGATGTGCTTCCTGCAGTTTTTGTAATTACACCTTCAATTTTCTTCTGCTGTTTAATGTCAAGTTATCGTGGATACTACAACGGACTTTCAAATATGACCCCAACAGCAATTTCTCAGGTTTTTGAGGCTACAGGAAAATTGATTTTCGGTCTTATTTGTGCAAAGTGGGTAATCAGTTACGGACTTTCACGATTTGAGCAAGGTTTAACAGTTTTCGGAAGAACGGTAACAAACGAAACAGAGGCATTAAGTGCAATTTATCCCTATGCTGCCGCAGGTGCTGCTGCAGGTGTTACAATCGGAACGGTTATCGGCTTGATTTATCTTGTGATTCTTCACAAGGTAAAAGGTGACAATATTACAAAAACCGAGTTGGCAAACGCTCCAAAACCCGAACAGGCAAGTTCAATTGCAAAGAAAATTATAAAATTTGCAATTCCCGTGGCTTTAAGCTCTCTCGTTTTCAGTATCACAAATCTTATTGATTCAATTACAATTCAAAACAGACTTGAATATGTTATTGGGGGTAATCTTGATTTTATAAGAAATCTTTATGCAACGGAGCTTACAGGCATTTTGGATGCGGATATTAAGAATTTCCTTTACGGCTCATATTCCCTTTCCCTTGATTTCAGAAATCTTATTCCATCTCTTACAATGACCTTGGGAATAAGTGCAATTCCGACTCTTTCTGCAGCGTGGGCTGTGAAAAATAAGGCGAAAATCAAAGTGTCAATTGAATCAGTACTTCGAGTAACAATGCTTGTTGCTATGCCTTGCGGAATAGGAATGGGTGTGCTTGCACAGCCAATTCTTGCAATGTTTTACGGTAAGGGTGAATCTGCGAGTGGCATTTCAATTGCTGCACCCGTCCTTACTGCTTACGGATTTACCATTTTCCTTATGGCTCTTTCACAACCAATGACAAATATGCTCCAAGCCCTTGACAAAACAAAAGTTCCGCTTATTTCATTGTCATTAGGTGCCATTGTAAAACTTATATCAAACTTCATTTTTGTATCAATTCCGAGTCTTAATGTTAATGGTGCAGTAATTGGTACAATTCTGTGCTATGTTATTATTGTTGCAGTTAATATGTTTGCACTTATAAAAACCACAAGAATAAGAATTAATTTCATTTCTGTTTTTGCAAAGCCAATTTTAAGTGGTATTCTTTGTGGTATTGCAGCGTACACATCATTCGGACTTTGCAACAGATTTATTCCGGAATTCAGTCTTAAAAACATTATATCATTGGGTGTTGCAATTGGTTTTGGTGGACTTATTTATGTAATTTCAATGCTCTTCATCAAAGGAATATCAAAAGATGATGTCGTTATGCTTCCAAAGGGAGAAAAAATTGCAAAAATACTTGCAAAATATGGATTTATAGAGTAAAATATACAAAGGTGATATGAATGATTGATAATTTCAAATTTAAAGAGCACTACGATATTAGTGATTTAATTGATATTGTCGAAATTCTTCGTTCACCCGGTGGCTGCCCTTGGGATAGGGAGCAGGACCACAAATCCATCCGTCGTGATTTCCTTGAAGAAACCTATGAGGTTATTGAGGCAATTAACAAAGACGATAAGGATTTGCTTTTGGAAGAACTTGGTGATGTTCTTTTACAGGTTGTTTTTCATACTCAGATTGAGCGTGAAAAAGGCAATTTTCAATTGTACGATGTTGCAGATGGTATTTGTAAAAAGATGATTGAACGCCATCCTCATGTTTTCGGCGATGTTAACGCTGAAACAAGTGAGCAGGTTCTTGAAAATTGGGATGTTATAAAAAAACGTACCAAACAGCAGAAAACTCAGACCGAGTCAATGCTTTCAATTCCCCGTGAATTCCCTGCACTTATGCGTGCCGATAAAGTTCAGAAAAAAGCTTCAAAAGTTGGCTTTGATTGGGATAATGCCGATGGTGCATTCCAAAAAGTCAGTGAAGAACTCAATGAGCTTAAAGAGGCTTATAAAAAAGGTGATAAGGATAATATACACGAAGAGTTGGGCGATTTGCTTTTCTCCGTTGTTAATGTTTCCCGTTTTGTAAAAGTTGACAGTGAAGAAGCACTTACAAACTCAACGGACAAGTTTATTGACCGTTTTTCAGAGGTTGAAAAAATGGCACAAGAACAGGGACTGGATATGAAAAATACAGACTTGGCTACATTGGACAAGTTATGGGATATAGCTAAAAAGGACTAGGCTCCTTTTTATATAAAAAGAGAAAAATTTTTTGGAGGAATACAAAAATGAACAAAACAGAACTCGTAGCAGCAGTAGCAGCTAAAGCAGGCATTTCAAAGAAAGATGCAGACGCAGCAGTAGCAGCAGTTTTCGCATCAGTTACAGACGCACTTGCAAATGGTGACAAAGTTCAGCTTATCGGCTTTGGTACATTTGAAGTTCGTGAGCGTTCAGAAAAGACAGCTCGCAACCCAAGAACAGGCGAAACAATGACAGTTCCTGCAACAAAAGTTCCAGCTTTCAAAGCAGGTGCAGCTCTTAAAGCAGCAGTTAAATAATTAAACTATTGCAAAAAATCAGGGTCGCCAAAAGCGACCCTTGTTTTTTTATCAGTAGTGATTAGAGGAAATATTATGAGATTAGACAAGTTTTTAAAAGTATCAAGAATAATCAAACGCCGTACAGTTGCTAACGAGGTTTGCGATGCAGGTCATGTGAGTGTAAGTGGCAGAGTTGTAAAAGCTTCTTATGATGTTAAAGAAGGCGATGTTCTGGAAATTCAATTTGGTGAAAAAGTAACAAAGTATAAAGTTCTCACAGTAACAGAATATGCCACAAAGCAGACTGCAGGGGATATGTACGAGGTAATAAAATAATAAGCGAAGGACTTTAATGTCTTTCGCTTGTTTTAATATTACAATTATTTTGTCCCTGTTGACCCAAACCCACCTGCACCACGGTCGGTTTCATCAAGGTCATCCACCTCAACCAATTCAGGCAATTCAACAGGTTTTATGACCATTTGTGCAATTCTCTCAAATGGCTCTATTGTGTATGGTTCTTTAAGTTGATTGATAACACCAACGCAAATCTCACCACGATAGTCGCTATCAATAACTCCAACGGAGTTTAATAGACCAATTCCGTGCTTAATCGCAAGTCCACTTCTTGCATATACAAAAGCCGCATATTTAGGACTATCAAGTCCAATGGCAATACCGGTAGGAATAATTGCCTTGTCACCACCATTTAATGTTATTGGCTCATCGATACAAGCATAAAGGTCCATTCCTGCACTACCAACTGTACCCCTTGTGGGGATTTTCGCATTTTCTCTTACCTTTTTAATTTTCAACTCTTTCATTATTCAACACCCCTATATAAAAGTCCTCGGGTAAATTCGCCTGTGGACTTTTCTTCATTTTCATAAGCTGAAATTATATTTTCAACATCATATTTACTTTCTGTGGTGAAATTGAAAAACATAATGTCGCAGTCCGGAATTTCACCCATTCTGTCTGCCATATAAATTGGACGAGAATTTAGAATTTCTGAATATCCCATTTGACATTTTACAGGGAAACGAATTCCCATTCTATCAGTAATGAAACTTTCACGATTACACTCTGCACAAGTTTTCCCGTTTTTCACAGGACAGTTTCTTGTAAGCATAAGTGGAATTCTGCCGTAAACAGTAAGACCTATTGGGACACTTGATGAAATCTTGCTAAATTTTTCAAGTGTGCATTCATTTGAAACGATAACCTTATGGATACCAAGTGACTTTGCAACATCCATTGAAAGGGAGTTCATCACATTAAGTGATGGAGATGCAATTACTTTTTTCTTGTATTTTTTAGCAATAGCAACAGCATCAAGTGTGTGGCAAAGACAATATTCAGCAGAAGAATTTCTAAGCAACCTGTCTACTTTTTCTTGATTTCCAAACATTCCGTGAGGTAATTCGACACCATAGTTATTAGTTTTTACCTTGTTGTCGTCAGTCCCCAAAGGAACAAAAATCATATCAGCATTTATGTTCTGCGGAATTTGTTCAACATTGTCGAAACGAAAATAAAACTCTCTGTAATTGTCGGACTTAATACTTGTGGGAATGGGTGGTGACAGCAAAACTCTCTCTTTTTTATCAGCAAATCTTTTTGCAAGCAATTCCAAAACAGTTCTTCTCATTGAATTAAGTGCAGATATAGGTAATGAGTAATCTGTATCACCTAAAATCTCAACACTTTCTGCATTGAATTGAGTGCCACCACATTTTGAAAGGGCATCTTTTATTCTTTCTTCGGAAATCGGACGATTTATAGGTGCTTCACAAAGCATTTCACTTTCAGTAGAAACGGACACTTCATTACATTCAGCGGTGAGCCTTGCTTTTTCATTGATTTTACCTTCAAAAGTAAAATTTACGTCAAATCGGGATTGCTCCTTTTCATAAATGTTCGCATATTTTGAAAGCAATTCCTTTGTGGCAGATTGAACATTTTCTTTTTCACGGAACCCAAACATATCTCTGACAAGCTGGTTTTTATAATATCCGTCAGTAAATCCCGAACGGGAAAAAAGGTCGGATAAGTCCTTTTTAACAAGAGAATTATATTCACCGTTAACCGACTTTTTACAAGCAGTAACAACAGCACTTACATATTCAGGACGCTTCATTCTGCCTTCAATCTTAAATGAACAAACACCTAATTTTGCAAGTTCGGGGATATGTTCAATAAGTGACAAATCCTTAAGGCTTAAATCGTGTCCTGTGCCTTTTTGTACTTTGAAAGGTAAACGGCAAGGTTGAGCACAAAGACCTCTGTTACCACTTCGCGAGCCCAATACAGCACTCATCAAGCATTGACCTGAAACACACATACATAAGGCACCGTGAATGAATACTTCAAGGTCAATAGGGGAATGTTCACAAAGGTATTTTATTTCTTCAAAACTCAACTCTCTTGGCAAAACTGCACGAGAAAAGCCCATTTCTTTTAATATGTAAAGTCCTTGGAGTGTACCAACACTCATTTGAGTTGAAGCGTGCATTTCAATTTCAGGACAAACGGTTTTAATGACCTTTGCAAGTCCCAAATCCTGAACAATAATTGCATCCGCACCCAATGTGCATATTGTTTTTACAGACTCAATAGCATCCAGTATTTCTGCATCCTTAATAAGGGTGTTAAGAGTAATATGCACCTTAACACCCCTTGAATGACAATATTCTATTGCTTCTTTAATTTCTTTCTCCGTTGAAAAATTCTGTGCATTACGACGGGCATTAAAGTTACCCATACCAAAATAAACTGCATCTGCACCGGAAAGTACAGCAGATTTTAAAGCTTCGGCACCACCAACAGGAGCGAGTATTTCTACTTTATTCATTATTATTTGCCTTTGCAAAAAGATTTATCTGGTCGTTCTTAAACTTTGCTTCTGTCTTGATTCTTTCAATCTCGCGTTTGTAGTAATCTCTTTCGGATTTCGCCTTTGCAGAATCTTCAAGATACTCTTTTACCTGAACTCTTAATGTTTCAAGTTCATTTTCATTCTTCTTGGCTTCATCAGCTTTTTCAAGTGCAACAAGCACTGCGGCCTGAGTCATTGAAATAAATGAGCCACCTTTTAAGATTTCCGCCAATCTCGCATCAATATCCCTTGCTAACTCCTCTGTATATTCAGGAGATTCATCGGTAGTAATATAATAATTTATTCCACGAATTTCAAGTTTTACTCTGTTATTCATATTCAACACCCCGACACAATAATTGTTATCAACATTATTGTATCATATAATATTTCCCATTTCAAGATGTCTATTTGTGCCGAAATAGTGAGTCAAAGAAATTGTTATTATTGGTTTTTTTACATTCCTGCGGGCAATCAAAATCCACAAGAATAGTATCGTCACCAATTACTTTAATGTCATTCCAACAAATTTTTATGTCCTCACATTTTCCACCAAGACCAAAAACCTTATTTCTGCCAAATACAACTATGGATACAATTGTACCGCTACAAGTGTCAAATTCAACATCACAAACAGAGCCTAAGCGACAACCATCTCGAAGATTTATAATTTCCTTTTCTCGCATATCAGTTATAAAACAATTCATAAAAACACCCCTTAACATTTTATTTTAGGGGATAGTTTTTTATTACGACTCTTTAATTTTACTTATCGCCCCTTTTTCAAGTCGAGAAACCTGTGCCTGACTTATACCAACTTCGTTGGCAACTTCCATTTGAGTTTTGCCCTGAATAAAACGAAGATTTAAAATCTGTTTTTCTCTGTCACCCAAATTCTTAATAGCCTCTTTAATGGAAATCTCATTCAGCCAATCTTCGTCACTTTCCGAACTGCCAATCTGGTCCATAACATAAATTGTGTCGCCACCGTCAGAATAAACCGGCTCATAGAGGGACACAGGCTCAACAATGGCTTCAAGAGCTAAAATTACATCAACAGGTTCAATTTCCATTTCCTTTGCGATTTCCTCAATTGTGGCATCCCTGCCTAATGTGTTTTGAATTCTCTCTTTAATCTGCATAGCGTGATAAGCAGTATCCCGTAACGAGCGACTTACTCTTATTGTGTTATAATCCCTTAAATACCGCCTGATTTCACCTATAATCATTGGCACGGCATAGGTGGAAAAGCGAACATTTTGTGTAATATCAAAATTGTCAATGGCTTTGATAAGACCAATGCAACCTACCTGAAACAAGTCGTCGGGGTTTTCGCCACGGTTAGCAAATCTTTGGATAACGGAAAGCACAAGACGAAGATTTCCCTCAATCAGTTCCTGCCTTGCTTTTTTGTCGTTGGTTTCGCGGATTTTTTTTAACAATGCCATCTTTTCAGCCTCTTTTAGGACCTTAATTTTAGATGTATTGACTCCGCAAATTTCCACTCTGTTATACTGCACACAAATCTTCCTTTATTAAATATTTATGTACAGAAAAGGGGAGTAAATATGTAATTCTATTATTGCCAAAAGGTGGATTATATAAACAGGATAAAACTAAAAATTGTGTCTTGTGTGGTTCATTGACATTTTGGGAAAAGAGTGTTATATTTGTGTCAAGGTTAGATTAAACTTCATAGGGGATTTAGTCATAATCAGAGAACCGTCCCCTGATTGTACAAATATAAGTCAAGAAGATATATATATTAGTATGCAAAGGTCTGTGAGATTTCGTAAGACAGTTTCAAAAATTTTCTCTTCTGCTCTTGATGTTTTTGAAACAATATTATCATAATTAAAGGAGAAAACATACTATGTATAATTTTTCGGGAATATTATATAGAATATTTAGCACTTTTGGATTAATGTTTGTAATGGCGATTATTATAATTTTGTTTGAGAAACCATGGTCAAGGACATTTCAGTTTAATAAAAACTGCAGATTTGCGATAGTGGCTATAATAATTGCTGTTGTTTCTACTATTTTTTATATATCGCTGATTGTTTCACCTAATGTATCGTCTTATACAGGGGAATATATCGATTCAAACCGAACTTTTAGTTATGCTTCACCTTTGCCATTCAATTATAAGTACACCTTTTGGAATGGTGAAGGAGTTAAACCAGTATTTTATTTAGATGCATTTTCAAAAAAGATAGTTTCTCCCAATGACCTAGAAGAGGGTAATATATACACGATTTATTACGAAGAAAAGACTAAAATTATCGTTGGTATAAAAGAAGAGTATGAGTGCACAGGGGACGGTTCTTCTGTGTTAGATTAATTACAACTTAATACCAAAGGGCGAAGAGATTTTTCTCCTCGCCCTTTTTTATGCCTATTATAAAATAAAACTGCCCTGATTTTTTCAGGACAGTTTCTGTAATTTATAACATATTAGGTATAAATTCTTGTTCTTTCACATTGTCAAATCCATAGAAATTGATTGCATTTTTTGAAAGGAATAATAACTTTTCTATGTCAGTCATTTCCTTTGATTTTAAAACAAAATCAAAACTCATTTTGTAGGTGATTTCCACCATTGTGCGTGGGTAATCGCTACCCCACATAAGCTTCTCAACACCACAGATGTCGGCAGCCTCTTTGATTGATTTAATTGCAGTAGGGTAGGGGTAAAATTCACTGTTAAAAAGCCAGGTTATACCACCACTTTCAACAAATACATTCTTTTCCCTTGCCAGTTTAATCTGCTCAAGCCAGTTTTCCCTTGTAACCATTCCGAAGTGACCAATGGCAATTCTCAAGTCGGGATACTGCTTGATAAGTTCATAAAGCGAGCCTGTTTGTGCATCACCATCTGCCAAATCAACGGAAATAAATATATTATTTTTCATTGCAGTTTCAAAAACTTTGTAGTGCTTTGTCAAATCCTGTGTTTTAAGCCTACCTGCACAGAGCTTAATTCCGTCAAAACCATCTGTCGCAAAAGGTTTGCCTTCTTCATATAGTGAACAGATTCTAATTCTGTTAGAGAATTTTTCTTTTGCTGTTAAAAGATATGTATCCTGGTTTCCGTCAATTTCTTCCTGAGTAATAACAGCACCACAGACACCTGCATAATTCATATTGGCAATAAATCTTTCAACAGTGTTTTCGTCATCATTCATATACGGAGGCATCATTTGGCGGATTTCTCCACCAAAATTGCTTTTACCGTCACCAACCGGAAAAACATCCTTGCCGTTTACTTTGCCCTGTTGCTTTTTCCACAAATGGGCGTGTGCATCAATAATTTTCATAAATGTCACCAATTAAAATTCAATAAGGAGTTTGCAAAGTGAACCGTCGTTATTTTTAAGTCTCTCAAATGCCTCTTGTGCATCTTCTTTTTTGTAAATGCCACTTACCATCTTCATAACATCAACTTTACCACTTGCAACAAGGTCAATCAGTTCTTCAAAATCCTTTGTAAATGCGTTACGGCTACCAAAAATATTAAGTTCCTTTTTAAGAATAATTGAATGTAGGAAATCCGTGTTTCTTTTGCCGTTGCCGATTAAGATGATGTTAGCACCGTGACTTGCTTCATCAATGCAAGAAAGGAATGTTTCAGGAGCACCACAAGCCTCAACACAAACATCAAAACCATTACCACCTGTGAATTCAAGTGCACTTTCGTGAAGGTCCTTTTCCTTAACATTCACTATCATATCTGCACCATATTCTTTTGCAAGATTCAATCTGCTTTCAAGCATATCTGCAATCATAACACGAGCACCCATAGCCTTTGCCTTAATCATAGCAAAAAGACCGATAGGACCTGCACCCATAATAAGAAGATTGTCACCCTCTTTAATTTCTGCTCTTGAAAGGGCGTGGCAACTGATTGAAAATGGCTCAATCAAGGCCAATTCCTTTGCAGAAAGTCCTTTTCCGTCAATAAGTCTTTCAACGGGCATTGTAATATATTCCTGAAAACTACCGTCACGCTGAACACCCATTGTCTGGTTGTCGTAACAAGCGTTTACTATACCACGCTTACAAGCATAGCAACCACCACAGTTGAAATATGGGTTACAAGTAATGACATCTCCTGCCTTTAAGCCCTTGTCATTTTCAGGAACAGAAACGATTTCTGCACTGAATTCGTGACCGGGAATACGGGGATAAGTTGTAAAAGGTTGATTTCCTGTATATGATGCGACATCAGCACCGCAAATACCACAGTATTTTACCTTGAGTAATGCTTCACCGTCTTTTACAACAGGAATTTCTTTGTCGATTAAGTTAATTAAACCTGGGGTAGTAATCTGAATAGCTTTCATAGTTATTTCTCCATATCAATAAATTCTTTATTCCATACAACTGCAGTTTTAAGTGGTGCATTTTTGGAGTAAATCTTGTTTAAATAAGCATCCATAGGGTCTGCTGTAAATTCGTCTTTGTCAATTAGTTCAACTAACTCGTTAAACCTGCTTTCACAAAGAATTCTGATTGCTTCTTCCATATGTTTCTGTGTAAAGTTAATGGACGCAAAAATTACATGATTTTTAAATCCGAAAGGCATTGTATCATAGGTAACCTTTGGTCCTAATGAGAAGCTGTTGTAAATCCCGTTACAACCTAAAACCTCAAGGTCGAATGCGATTTTATGCTCAATTTCTGTACCTGATGTGCCAACAAAAACAGTTGCAGTACCCGAGATTCTATCAATAATTGCCTTTGCTGTTTCTTCCATTGTGAGGTTGCCACTTGAAAGGTAGTCACAATTAAGAACATCTTTTACAAATTTTGCTTTATTGCTATCCTCAGGACTTCTTGCAACAAAAAGAATTTTTGCATCAGGATGATTTCTTCTGATTTGGTCACCAATAAAAAGACCTGTTGTGCCAAGACCAAAAATAACTGTTCTTTCAAATGTGCTTTCAACAGCATATTCCATAGCGGTAGCCTTGTCGCATTTCCTTTTTGCCATTTCGACTCTGAAATTCTGTGCCATACCAATATCACACATTCTCTCGTGTTGGAAAACAGCACAAGCATAAGGGTCGGAAAAAACTAATTTTTTAGCAAGGGAAAGGGGAAGTTTCGCATAAGAATTATGCTCATCAGGTAAAGTGAGAAGCATATCGGGATTAAAATATCCCTTGTCGCAGAAAATACCATCCGCCCCATCACAACCATATTCAAAATATGTTTCGTCTTCCGTGTATCTTGTGGGGTCAAAACTATCTCCGCCACGGATTAAAACGATTGCAAAACGGTTTTGTGATGGCACCCAGACAACACCCTCGTGACCGTTAATTAGTCTTTTTTCACCCTGCGGGAATTTATGTGAAAGGTTGTTTTGCTGACCCATTCTCATAAGTTCCATATCAGTACCACAGAAACCACAAAAAACAGGACAAGCCTCTATACCAACCTTTAATTCTTCATTTCTTAGTCTTTGTCTTGGGGGATTGATTAGGTTAATCTCACCATAGCAAAGTGGATTTGTTTCACTATTCTGAAAATATGTAGCAAATGTTTTCATATAATCACCCATTTCCTATTGGAATTCTACTGAATATTCTATCATAAATGATACATAATTCAAGATGTACAACAAAATTTAGGCGTTCTCCAATACGTTTTTGATTTCTTAAATCATTACTAATTGCTAAAATGTTACAACAAATTTGAGTTTGTCGGGGTCTTTTTATCCCCCCTCCCGTCACCTTACGGTGACACCTTCCCCTCCAGGGGGCAGGCTACAAATGAGAATTTCCCTTTTGGAAAACTCTTATTTTTTGTGCTCATATTTTTCGTCATTGCCAAATGAGTGTTTTTGTGTTATAGTA
>JAZSBY010000106.1:0-6054 GCA_045602655.1 Candidatus Fimenecus sp.
CTGTTAGACAAAGGTTGTTTCTTTTTAACGAAATAAATCCCTTGCAGGATTTGTGAAATAACGCTTTGCGTTATGAAATAGCTGATGCTATGAAATACGCTGTGGCGTGTGTGGATTTATTCTATTCCACTTTCTGCGTCAGCAGAAAATTTCAAGCTGTAATTAAGCAATATATGTGATGCAATCAGTTCGACAAACTCCAATTTATTCAATAAAATATGAAAAACATCTGTTATTTTTTAAAGATATATGATATTATATTATCTGTATAATTATATTTATTTCATTTTTGAAAGAAGATGAATGTTTAATGAGTAAAAAATGTGATGTGCTCATAGTCGGCTGTGGTGTAGCAGGGCTTAATACGGCACTTTCATTACCTGAAAATCTTAATATAATAATCCTGGCAAAAAAGAGCAATACAGATTCAAATTCCTCACTTGCACAGGGTGGTGTTGCAGCGGTTCTTGACTTGGAAAATGACAGTTATGATTTGCATATCAACGACACTATGATTGCAGGTAAACACGCTAATGATATTGATGCAGTTACAACCTTAGTTCACGAAGGTCCTGCCGAGGTCCGTAAAATCATTGAGTACGGTGTTGAGTTTGACAAAAGAGAAGATGGGGAACTCAATATGACTCTTGAGGGAGGCCATTGTCGCAGACGAATCGTTCACCATAAGGACACAACAGGTGCCGAAATGGTCCGTGCTATGGTGGCAGAAGCCAAGACCCGCAAGAATATAACGATAGTTGAAAATACGCCCGTTTTTAAATTGACAAGAGTTAAAAGTGGTATCTGTGCTCATATTCTGACATCTGACGGACAGGATGAAATCTTTTCTTCCTATTGTGTACTTGCAACGGGTGGTATCGGTCGAGTTTACAAATACACAACTAACCCAAAGGTTGCAACGGGTGACGGAATTCGCCTTGCCTTTGAGTTGGGTGCAAGAATAAAAGATTTAAGTTATGTTCAATTTCATCCCACTGCATTCAATTCCGACGAAAATGAGCAGTTTTTAATCAGTGAAGCAGTCCGTGGTGAGGGTGCATATCTTCTTAACTGCAAAAAAGAAAGATTTATGCATCGTTATGATGAAAGACTTGAGCTTGCTCCCCGTGATGTGGTTTCCAAGTCAATTATCATTGAGTCCCGTCGTACGGGTAGCAACGAATTTTTCCTTGATATTACCCATCGTGACAGGGAATACCTTTTAAACCGTTTCCCCGGAATTTATCAGGGTTGTTTAAAGTACAATGTGGATATTACAAAGGATTTAATCCCGATTTTCCCTTGTCAGCATTATCTTATGGGTGGTATTGAGGTTGACCTTAATTCCCGAACAACAATTTCCCGACTTTATGCAGTTGGTGAATGTTCAAATACAGGTGTTCACGGTAAAAACCGACTTGCAAGTAATTCCTTGTTGGAGGCACTTGTTTTTGGTAAACGATGTGCCGACGATATTGTCCGTTGTATCGGGATGAAATACCCCGAAGTAGTGGTAACAGAGGTGGAAAAGCAAGACCTTGACGGTGCACCGCTTTTAAAGGGTGTGCGTACGGAAATCCGCAACATTATGCAACGTTCATATTTTGTAATGCCTGCCAACGAAGATGCAGTAAGAAATGGTTATAAGCGTGTCCGTGAAATTTTAACACGACTTAAAAACGGTAAATTTAAAATCACTCCTGACTATTGCGAAGCTTTAAGCCTTGCAACAGTTGCCTATATAATTCTCAAGGAGGTCAATGACCAATGAAATTAAATCAGTTCTATGTGGATAATCTTATAAAAGAAGCAATCAGCGAAGATATAAACTATATTGATGTTTCTGCTGATTACCTTATTCCTGAAAATCAGAGAAATGACTCATATTTTGTGGCAAAGGCAGACGGTGTACTCTGTGGACTCCCAATTGCTATGAGAGTATTCACTTTGCTTGATGACACATTCACATACACAGCATATAAAAATGACGGTGACGAGGTTAAGGCAGGGGACTTAATCGTTGAATTCAACGGTAAAACTGCTTGTCTTTTAAAGGGTGAAAGAACAGCACTTAATATTATTCAGCATATGTCAGGTATTGCAACAGCTACAAATAAGGCGGTTAAACTCTGCGAGGGCACAAACGCATCTGTTACAGATACAAGAAAAACACTTCCCGGACTTCGTGCATTACAGAAATATGCAGTTGTTTGCGGCGGCGGTAAAAATCACAGATACAACCTTTCCGACGGTGCTATGCTTAAGGATAACCATATTGACGCAGGTGGCGGAATTACAAATGCAGTAAAAATCCTTCGCTCAAAACTCGGTCATATGGTAAAAATCGAGGTTGAAACAAGAAATCTCGACGAGGTTAAAGAAGCAGTGGAGGCCGGTGCTGATATCATTATGCTTGACAATATGAATAACGACCAAATGAAAGAATGTGTTGAATTCATTAACGGCAGAGCAAAAACAGAGGCATCAGGTAATATTACACTCCAAAATATCGCAGATGTTGCAAAAACAGGTGTTGATATTATTTCTCTCGGTGCATTGACTCATTCCGTAAAAGCATTCGATATTTCAATGAAAATGAGATAATTATGAATTTTAATGAATCAGTAGAATATATCCATTCACTTTTGGCATTCGGAATAAAACCCGGGTTAGAGCGAATATCTATGCTTTTAGATTCGCTTGGCAATCCACAGGATAAACTCAAAGTTGTGCATATTGCAGGTACAAACGGAAAAGGTTCAACATCCACAATGATTTCAAATATGCTTACAGAGAGTGGATATAAAACAGGACTTTTCACTTCCCCCTATGTCATTGATTTCTGTGAAAGAATTCAGATTGACGGCGAAAATGCGGATAAAACACTTTTTGCAGAGTGCGTTACAGAAGTCCGTGAAAAAATAGAAGAATTAAACAAGCAGGATATTATAATTACTGAATTTGAGGCAATAACAGTTTCAGCATTTCTCTGTTTTGTGAAGGCAGAATGTGAATATGTTGTATTGGAAGTTGGTCTTGGTGGTCGATTTGATGCAACAAATGTTGTTAAAAACCCACAAGCAGTTGTAATTACCTCAATTTCCCTTGACCACATAGCAATTTTAGGCGATACAATCGAGAAAATTGCCTTTGAAAAATGCGGGATAATCAAGGAAAATGTGCCTGTAATCACATCTTCAAACCAATGTGATGATGCACTTAAAGTTATAAGAGAAACCTGTGAAAGTAAAAACTGCGATTTGATTATCACTAATCCAAAAGAAACAGAAATTCTTGACGATTCAATTTTCGGCACAGTTTTTGCATATAACGATAATGTTTATAAAACAAGGCTCACGGGTAATCATCAGATTGAAAACACGGTCAATGCCATTCATTGTGCAAAAGTTCTCGGATTAGACGAAGCGGCAATCGCAAGTGGCATCCAGAAAACAAAAATGATTGCACGAATGGAAATAATAAATGAAAATCCCCTTATAATCCGTGATGGTGGTCATAACGAGGGTTGTGCAAATGCACTTTATAATTTCCTTAAAAAATACAATGTGCAAAAAATCAATATGCTTATAGGACTTATGGCTGACAAGGATGTGGAAGGGTATGTTAAGACAATTGCACCGCTTTGCAAATCCGTTGTAACGGTAACACCGAGTAATCCAAGAGCATTAAACGGCGAAAGTTTAAAAGAAATCACAGAAAAATATTGTGATGACTGCAAATTTACAGATAATCCCAAAGAGGGTTATGAATATATTCTTTCAAACACCAAAGAGGACGAAACAATACTTGTGTGTGGCTCATTCTATATGATGAGTGATATTTTTGGTGAATGAGGAGGGGGGCAGAACCTATGTACAAAGATTTTATTGAAGACAGAATCAATGTGTTTCTTGAGGAATTTGAGAAACTTGTAATTAAAGAGAATATTCCTGTAACAGATTTTCTCTATAAAGAGTGTGATTATAAACTTGACAACACTCTTCCCGAAATTGATGATAGTTTTACACTTTTTACACCATATCTCAACCGTTGGGGTGGCAAAAAAGACAAGCACGCTTGGTTTTATAACGAAATCAAAGTGCCTTCATATTGGGACGGTGAAATTCAGTTAGCAGTAGCTTCTGATGCCCGTCTTGGTTGGTGTGACATCAACCCTCAGTTTATAGCCTATGTTGACGGTAAATTACAGCAGGGAATTGACAAAAACCATCGTGAGGTATTTTTGACAAAGGGTAATCACAGGGTTTATCTCTATGCATATTCAGGCAGTATTCACGATGAATATGTTGACTTTGTGACAAATCTTCAGCTTATTGATGCTAAAACAAAGCAACTTTATTATGATATAAAAGTACCTTTTGAAATTCTCGCTTACGAAGATGAGAATTCAAGAAACTACTTTGAAATTAAAAAGCATCTTAATAATGCACTTAATTTTATTGATATGAGAACTCCTTATTCAGAGGAATATTACGCATCCCTTGATAAGGCAATTGAGTATCTTAAAACAGAATTTTACGGAAAATATTGTCGTAAAGGTGATGTTTTCGCATTCTGTATAGGACATACTCATATTGATGTTGCCTGGGAATGGACTCTTGCACAGACTCGTGAAAAAATACTTCGTTCTTTCTCCACAGTGTTGGCACTTATGAAGAAATACCCGGAATACAAGTTTATGTCAAGCCAACCACAGCTTTACAAATACCTTAAAACGGATGCCCCTGAACTTTACGAAGAAGTTAAAGAAATGGTTCGCCTTGGTCGTTGGGAAGTTGAAGGCGGTATGTGGGTTGAGGCAGACTGTAACCTTTGCAGCGGTGAAAGTTTAGTTCGTCAATTCATCTACGGTAAACGCTTTATGAAGGACGAATTTGGTGTTGATAGTAAAATTTTATGGCTTCCCGATGTTTTTGGCTATTCAGCGGCTCTGCCACAGATTTTACAAAAGAGTGGTGTTAATAAATTCGTAACATCAAAAATCGGTTGGAACGAAATGAACAAAATGCCTTATGACACATTTATCTGGCACGGTATTGACAACACTCCTGTTTTCACTCACTTTATGACTGCACAGGATAAACACAGAGGTCAGGAACCTGCAACAAATGTTACATATAATGCAAAACTCAATGCAAATCAGCTTCGTGGTGCTTATGACCGTTATCAGCAGAAAGATTTGTATGACAATGTGCTTATCACTTTCGGTTTTGGTGATGGTGGTGGCGGACCTTATGCCAAGGATTTAGAGTATTTTGACAGACTCCGTCACGGTATCCCAGGCACAAGTACACCAATAATGGCTTATGCAGGTGAATTTTTTGATGACATTAAGTCAAAGACAGAGAATAATCCTAGAATTCCACATTGGAATGGTGAACTCTATCTTGAATTTCACCGTGGTACATATACTTCACAAGCAAAGAACAAGAGATATAACCGAAAGAGCGAATTTATGTTCCAAAGAGCAGAAACTCTTTCTCTTATTGACGAGCATCTTAACGGATATAAATATCGCAAGGAAGATATGATGAATGCTTGGGAAACAATTCTTCTCAACCAATTCCACGATATTATTCCCGGTTCATCAATCAAAGAGGTTTATGAGGTTTCTCATCAGCAATACGAGGAAATCGGTGCAGTCGGTAAGGAAATTATTGATGACACAACAACTGATATTGCAAATAATGTGGAAGCCGTTGACGGTTATGTTGTATTTAACCCACATTCATTTGTGAACAGCGGTGCAGTAGAGGTTGACGGTAAATGGGTTTATGCTGAAAATATTCCTGCAAAGGGATATAAGGTAATCAATCCGACCGTTGCTGACAGCAAGGTTATTGTTACGGAAAACTCAATGGAAAATGATTTCTTCCGTCTTACTTTAGACTCAAAAGGCACATTCACAAGCATTTTTGACAAGAGAAACAACCGTGAAGTCCTTAAAGCAGGTCAGCGTGGTAATGTGATTACTGCTTATGAGGACTACCCAAGGGAATATGATAACTGGGAAATGAGCAGTTATTATACTGA
>JAZSBY010000107.1:0-30731 GCA_045602655.1 Candidatus Fimenecus sp.
TACATCGTATGTAAGTTTTGTTTCTTTTTCAACACATACTACATTACCGCTTGACACGTGAACTGCATCATTAACATGCTCAACGAGTACCTTTGTTTTTCCTGTTCCTTTTTTACCGATAATAAGAGAAATCATATTATCTCCTCCTATATATTTATTATCCACCATCAAGGTGGTCATTTCCTTAACTTAATCTTGCTAAAAGTGCTTCCTTTTCTGCCTCATAACCCGGCTTGCCAAGTAAGGCAAACATATTCTTTTTGTAACTTTCAACACCCGGCTGGTTAAATGGATTAACACCAAGAATATATCCTGAAACAGCACAAGCCTTCTCAAAGAAATAAACGAGATAGCCGAATTCATATTCGCTCATTTCCGGAATCTCAATGCAGACATTGGGCACGCCACCGTCAACATGAGCCAAAAGTGTTCCCAGATATGCTCTGCGGTTAACAAAATCCATTGTTTTTCCTGCAAGGAAGTTAAGACCGTCAGCATTCACATCGTCTTCTTCTATAACTACTTCTCTCTTTGGTTTTGTAAACATAACGGTGGTTTCGAAAAGCATTCTCACACCATCCTGAATATACTGACCCATTGAGTGAAGGTCCGTTGAACAGATAACACTTGACGGGAATATTCCCTTACCGTCCTTGCCTTCGCTTTCGCCGAAAAGCTGTTTAAACCATTCATTCATCATTGTGAAATCAGGCTCATAGGCAACCATAAGTTCAACTGCCTTACCCTTGCCTAAAAGAATGTTACGGATTGCAGCATATTTATAGCAATCGTTTTTCTCAATATCGCAAATGCTGTATGCCTCACGAGCATCCTGTGCACCCTGCATCATCTTTCTGATATCAATTCCTGCAACTGCAATCGGAAGAAGACCAACTGCAGTAAGCACTGAATATCTGCCACCAACATCATCAGGCACTACAAATGTTTCGTAGCCTGCTTTGTCAGAGAACTCTTTGTGTGTTCCCTTTGCCTTATCAGTTGTAACATAAATTCTCTTTGCTGCTTCCTTTTCACCGTATTTCTTAATAAGAAGGTCACGGAAAATACGGAATGAGATTGCAGGTTCAGTAGTTGTACCTGACTTTGAAATAACATTGATTGAGAAATCAACATCCTTTACAAGGTCAACAAGCTCTGAAAGTGAATTACCGCTGATTGAATTACCGCTGAAATAGATATTGGGAGTGTCCTTTGACACAAGGTTATAATTTTGTGAAGTACAGAATTCAATAGCAGCACGGGCACCTAAATATGAACCGCCGATACCGATAACAATAAGTGCTTTTGAATCCTTTTTAATTTTATCCGCTGCTTTTATAATTCTTTCAAATTCTTCTTTATCATAATTAACGGGAAGGTCAACCCAACCTAAAAAGTCAGCACCCTCACCACTTTTATCAACTATTTTCTGATGAGCATCTGCAACAGCAGGAGCCATAGCAGCCAATTCCTCATCCGTAATGAAATTCTTAACATAATTATCGTTAAGTCTTAACGCCATTTTTGATTAGTCCTCGCTTTGTGATATAGTGTTTTTAATATTTTACCCTAAAACAATATATTTTTCAATAGAATTTTATTATTTTTTTGCAAAAGTGGACCACAAAAGTGAAAATACAAACCACACATCTCTGCGTTCATATTTTCGTTGGGATAAAATGGCACATTCCTCTAAAACTTTGCCGTCAATTTCAAAATACACTTTGCCGAGAGTCTGTTTTTCTTCAACAGGTGCTTCTGCATCAACACACATATCCACCCTTTGAGTTATTTTATTTCCCTCACCTTTTTTCACAAGTATTTTCTCGGGATTTTCCACAATGGGTTTTATACTGTTTTCCTTGCCGTAAAGGAGTTTCACATCAGTTATAAGTGACATATCTATCTGTGGCTCTATAATTTCATAATTTGCAAAGCCCCAGTTGAGCATTTTCTTTGCATCCTCAAATCTCTCAGCACTGTTATCACTGCCCAAAACTACTGCCACAAGCTCCATACCGTCACGCTCTGCCGTAGCTGTTACACAATATCCTGCCTTTGATGTTGTACCTGTTTTAAGTCCCGTCGCTCCCTCATAGTAACGGATAAGTCTGTTGGTATTTACAAGTTGAGTTTCACCGTTACGAAGACTATCCATCCATATAGTTGTATATTCCTTCACCTTTTCGTGCTTCATAAGTTCACAGCTCATTATTGCCACATCCCTTGCAGTGGAATAATGATTTGTAACGGTATCGTCAAGTCCTGAACAGTTTTCAAAGCAGGTATTGGTCATTCCCAGTTCTTTTGCCCTTTTATTCATCAATGCCACAAAGTTTGTTTCGTCACCTGAAATATATTCACCCAGAGCAGTACAGGCATCATTGGCACTTGCAATTACCGTAGCTTTTAAAAGTTCGTGAACCGTCATCACTTCACCCTCTTTAAGCCATATTTGTGAACCACCTTTTGATGATGCATTTTTACTTGCAGTCACTCTGTCCTCAAGTTTTATTTGTTCATTTTCAAGGGCTTCAAGGGTAAGAAGAATTGTCATAACCTTGGTAATTGATGCAGGTGAAAGTTTTTCATCAGGATTTGACTCCATAAGCACCTTACCCGTTGAAATTTCCATTAAAATTGCCGATTTTGCTGACAAATTCCCTGCGACAGTTTCTTCCGAAGCACTTGCCGTAAAACACATTGGCAACATTAAAATCCCACATAACACAACAGATATTATCTTTCTCATAATAATCCCTCCAAAAAAATATATGAACGGGACAAATTAGTATATGAAAAAATAAAATATTATGTTATAATGCTTGGTGGTGAGATTATGAAAGTATTTTTCCACACTCTTGGGTGCAAGGTTAACCAGTATGAAACCCAGGAAATGCGTGAACAACTGACTAAAAACGGATATGAAATTACGGAGAATGAGGATATTGCTGATATTTTCGTTATAAATTCCTGCACCGTTACAAGTGAAAGCGACAGAAAAACCCGTCAATGTGTCCGTCATTATAAAAAGAAATATCCCGAAAGTACTGTTGTGCTTACGGGCTGTATGCCTCAGTCCTTTCCCCAGATGGCAGAAAAACTTATTGAGGCTGATATTGTCCTCGGCAACAAGAATAACAAGTTTCTTGTATCCTCATTGAATGATTTTTTTGAAAATTCGTGCAGAGTCTTGAATATGGAGCAACACAAAAGTGGTGAACCCCTTGTGTCGTCGGGAATAAGTCGTTTTGAGGAAAGAACAAGAGCGATTTTAAAGATTGAAGACGGGTGCGACAGATTTTGTTCCTACTGCATTATTCCAAAGGCTCGTGGCAGAGTCCGTTGGAAACCCCTTGAGGATATAAAAAATGAGGTTGAACAATTAACCTCCAACGGTTACCGTGAAATTGTACTTGTGGGAATTAACCTTTCAGCCTACGGAAAAGGTGCTGAATTAAATCTTGCAGATGCCGTTTTTGCCGTAAGTGAAAACCCAAAGGTTGAAAGAATTCGTTTAGGCTCACTTGAACCCGACCACATTACGGATGAACTTATTGAAAAACTTGCAAAATGTGAAAAGTTATGCCCTCAATTTCATATTTCTTTACAAAGTGGCTGTGACAAAATTCTCAAGAAAATGAATCGCCATTACACAAGTGACGAATACTTTGCACTTTGCCAAAAATTAAGAAAAGAGTTTAAGGACTGCACCCTCACAACTGACATTATGGTGGGATTTCCACAGGAAACTGACGAGGATTTTGAAATCACAAAGGCATTTGCACAAAAGGTGGGCTTTGAGAAAATACATATTTTCCCATATTCACGAAGAAGCGGTACTGTTGCCGACAGAATGGACGGGCAGGTTGAAAAAAGCGTAAAAGCACAAAGGGTATCTGCACTGTCCCTTGTTGCGGAAGAAATCAGAAACAGTTTTCTCAAAGCACAAATCGGCAAGGAATTATCCGTACTTATTGAAGAAAAGCAAAAAAATGATGTGTACTTCGGCTACACACCGAACTACACACCTGTTAAGGTTTCCAACGGTACTGTTGGAGAAATTCAAAAAATTAAAATCACCAAGGCAGAAGATGATTTTTGTATAGGTAAATAAAAAATTAGGACTTGTTAACAATGAACAAGTCCTTTTTACTTATTTAATTTCAAATGCAACTGAATTTACAAGGTCATTTGAGTCATAGGTTACTCTCATTTCAACATCCTGATTTTTCCCGTTAGTACCCTTGTATTCACTGAATCTCTTTTCTGTTGCCTTTTCATCCACACCAAGAACTTCTTCTACATCGGCTTTCTTTGCATTAACTGTCAAGGTATTTGCAAACTTAATTTTGATATTGCCTGCCTTTGTGCGATTAAATGTATAGCCCACAACCGTTGCCTGCGGTACTTTAATAGGCTCATTGGTCGTGTTTTCGCATTTAATTGAAATTGACACATCGTCTGCACCGGTAAGGTACACGGTCTTTTTCTGTCCCGGCTTAAGCTCAGTATCCTTCATAGTTTCAAGACTTGGGACTGAAAGCCCTGACACCTGAATTATCTCGTCAATACTGCAGGGTAATGAAATCTCGTTACCGTTGGCAAAGGTAAGTGCTCCCTCCTGCCAGCCTTTTTTAAGTTCTTCCTTATTCACAGGTGCTTCCGAAGGTTTATTGCTTACATCATCCTTATCTTTATCACATGCAGCAAAGGAGAAAACCATCAATGCCACTAATAAAATTGCTAAAAACTTTTTCATTGATATCAACCTTTCTGAAATTGATTACAGTCTAATTATATTTGCTTTTTACTCATTAGTCAAGAATCAATTCATAGTATAGTAAAACCAGTTTGCAAGATTTTCAGGCTCTGCGAAAAATTTTGCCCTGAAAAGTGCAGTTTTAAGCTTTGAGCCTTTAACGGGAATATCTGCAAGGGATTTTACGGTTACATCATACAACTTATCTGCCTTAACAGTTACAATTTTTTCTTCATTGGGAAGTAAATCAAAATAGTTATCGGAAAACGGCTCTTTAAAATCTTCTATATCAACCATTACACTACGGCAGAAAACAGGAGATTTCATTTTAACAACGATTTCACCGTTTTCATAAGAAATTGATTTTTCGATTGTATCAGGCTTCAGCTTCAAATCTCTGTCAGGCACAAAAATCTTTGTTCTTTCTGAAATGACTTTTCCATCTTCAAAAAGTTTAACGGAGAGGTACATATCCTTTTTATTGCCACCGATATTGCCTGTTTCAAACAACATTTTTGAATTTGCAACCACTGTTTTCACAAGGTCTTTTGTGTTCTTATTTTCATAAAGCACCCTGCCGTCAAGGGTTGCAATTGTAACACTTACAGTCAATTTTTTATCTTCTCTTGTGTCGTTGAGAATATAAATTTTATAGTCCTTGTCTGTTTCTTCAACGGAAACACAAACAGGCTCAAAGAAATGACGGGCAGCATACTGCAGTGCCTTCCACTTGCCTGTGTAGTCCACACTTGACCAGGACGGAGCCTGCCAACAATCGTTATACTGCCAGAAAAGTGAACCGTTGCAACGCTCACGATGACGACGCCAATGCTCGGTTGCATCCTGAATACACTCTTTCTGAATAAGGTTTGTCATATAGATTAAATCTTCAAACTTCTGGGGCTCATAGAATTTTTCAAGGAGATAGTAGAGCATTTTTCTGTTACCGCCCTTGCATTTCTGATGAGAATTGAAGATGTCACTTGTGATATAGTAGTCACTTTCCTCTGCAAACTGACGGACAGCATCCATTGACGGTAGGGATTCAAGACCGAATTCACTACAAAAACGGGTAGGTCTGCTTCTGTAATAGTTAAGTGGCTTCTGACCGTGCCAGACTGTCCACATAT
The DNA here is from genome assembly GCA_045602655.1 of Candidatus Fimenecus sp. Taxonomy (GTDB): domain Bacteria; phylum Bacillota; class Clostridia; order Oscillospirales; family Acutalibacteraceae; genus Fimenecus. Next base: position 5,893 of record JAZSBY010000107.1, read on the forward strand.
GAGTATCCCCGTGGTCATCACCCGTAACACCCTTACGGAAGCCGTCACCGATTGGTGATGTTTCAATATACGGAGTGTCAGGGTCAAGTTCAGTTACCAAACCTTTGAGAATTTCGTAGAAAAACTTTTTATACCACACTACAATCTTCATTGTTTCAGGCATATATGAGAACATTGTTTCAACCTCATTATTACCACACCAAAGGCAAAGAGAGGGATGGGATTTCATACGCAAAACCTGATATTTGATTTCCCTTAAAACATTCTGAAGAAAATCTTCTTCATAGAACGGATACATAAGACAGGCAAACATAAAGTCCTGCCAGATAAGAAGTCCTTTTTCGTCGCATTGTTCCAAGAAATAGTCAGGAAGATAGTAAGCACCGCCCCAGATACGAAGCATATTGAAATTTGCTTTGAGTGCTGAATCTATGTAGTAGTCGTAAGTTTCATTTGTCACTCTGCCCATAAGTGAATCGGGAAGAATCCAGTCAGCACCCTTACCGAAAATCGGCACACCGTTAAGGTAAAAACAGAAATTACTGCCGAATTTATCACGGCTTCTGTCAAGACGGATTGTGCGAAGACCGATTTTCTTTGTAATCGCTGTATCACCAAGGGTTGCAACAACTGTGTAAATCGGTTGCTTTTCAACAGGATTCAATTCCTTTGTCCACCAAAGTTCAGGGTTTTCGATTACGATTTCATTGTCTTGAATAGTATATTCTGTGCCATCGGGATATATGATTTTGGCTTTTACTTCGCCTTCACCGTCAACAACAGGGTTGATTCTAACTGTTACTTTGCCCTTTTCGTGAATTTGCTTGATTTCAACATCAGTAATACTATTGTCAAAGCACTCAACCCAAATGTCGTCAGTAATACCTGAAAGGGGAAGATGGGGACCCCAGTCCCAACCGAAATGACAATGTGGCTTACGCATATATGCAGCACCGTCAGTACCGTTGCAATTCTTGGGAATTGGCTTTTCCTTTTGCCTCTTTTCCGCATAGGTTGTAGGTGCAAAAAATGTGATTTTAACAGTATTTTCTCCTGCTTTTGCCACACCTTTAATGTCAAACTCATATTTGAGATGTGCGTTTTCACCTTTACCAACGAGAATGTCATTTACAAAAACTTCGCAAAGAGTATCAAGGGCTTTACACACAAGTAAAACCTTTCTGTTTGCAAGGTCAGTTTCTGTGAGAGTGAATACCCTTTCATAGGTCCAATCCTCACGACCAACCCATTCAACTTTAGTTTCGTTATCCTTGTAATACGGGTCAGGAATAACACCTAATCCCAGTAACTGGGTGTAGTTGTCCGACGGGACATTCACATCGTATTGTTCCCCTGTTGCAACTCGAGTCATATTCCATTGTCCGTTGAGATTATAAATTTTCATAACAATTTCCCTTTGACATTTTTATTTTATACCATTGTAGCAGAATACGGATTATATTTCAATATATAAAACATCACAAAAAAACGGAGCCGAAGCTCCGTCTTAATTATCTTGTTTTATGATTATTTTCTGCTCTTGAAGAGGTCGAGAATGTCGATATCTTCATCAGGAGCACCAAAACTACCACCTGAGCTGATTTCATCAACTGATGCGTTGTAGTAAGGTTTCTTTGAAACACCGTTTGCATCAAGACCAAAGCCTGTTGCAATAACTGTTACATACATTTCGTCATCAAGTTTTTCGTCAAAAGCAACACCGAAGATGATGTTTGCATCGTCATCAGCCTGTGAACGAACGATACCTGCAGCTGTGTCAACATCTTCAAGAGTGATGTCAGGAGATGCTGTAATGCTGATGATAACGCCCTTTGCACCTGTGATTGTTGTTTCAAGAAGTGGGCTGGAGATAGCTGATTTTGCAGCCTGCTCTGCCTTATCCTTACCACTTGCGTGACCGATACCCATGTGAGCGTGACCTGCGTCCTTCATAACTGATGTAACGTCAGCAAAGTCAAGGTTGATGAATGCAGGCATTGTGATAAGGTCTGTAACAGAGTTAACACCCTGACGGAGAACATCGTCAGCAATACCGAAAGCGTTAGCAAAAGTAATCTTCTGCTCTGAAACATATTTAAGTCTTTCGTTAGGAATAACGATAAGTGAGTCAACATGCTGTGCAAGTTCAGCGATACCTGCCTCAGCCTGCTTCATTCTGTGAGTTCCTTCAAATGCGAAAGGCTTTGTAACGATACCAACTGTAAGGATACCCTTGCCCTTTGCGATTTCAGCAATAATGGGAGCAGCACCTGTACCTGTTCCGCCACCCATACCTGCAGTAACGAAAACCATCTGTGTTTTGTCAAGTGCTTCAACGATTGCGTCACGGCTTTCTTCAGCTGACTTCTGACCAACCTCAGGCTTTGCACCTGCACCACGGCCTGCTGTCACTTTTTCACCGATTTGGATTTTTGTATCAGCGAGTGAACGAGTAAGAGCCTGTTTATCTGTGTTGATAGCGATAAGCTCAACACCTGTGATACCAGCCTTTGCCATACGGTCAACAGCATTTCCGCCGCCGCCACCAACGCCGATTACCTTAATGTTTGCGATGTCCTGATATTGATTGTCAATTTCGAATGCCATGTTTAACATCCTCCTATGTATAATTTCACACCTATTGATTTTATAGTTATAGGTTATTTTAACATTATTAAAAAAATATTGCAATATATATTGTATATATTTTTATGATTTTTAACAATTTTTTTACATATTTTTCGGGTTTTTAAGGGTCACTCTGCCTTTGATACAGGTTCTGTTGCCTTTTCTTCGGTTACAGGTACGGAAATCGGCTCTGTAACAGGCTCTGTTTCAGGTTCGGTTGTTTCCTCCTGAAGGTAGCCTTTTTTGTCAACAGTAAGATTTATTGTGCCTCTGAACTGCACATCCTCCTCGTTCTGCTTGTCGATGGCAGCCTTACCGAAGGAAAGCTTTTTCGATAATCTGTCCCCGTCAGTTTTACCTAATTCAAGAGTTATTCTTCCCTGATAAACTACTTTTATGTTGTATAAATCAGTAATATTGATTTCGGTAATATCCGTAAGTCCCACTTTTTCGCAGGCTTCGTAAACCTCTTTAAGTCTGGGCAGAGCTTTTTCGTTTTCCAAAGTTATTTGCTCACCCACAACTGCGGACTTAACCTCACCTGCATTGATAAGGGTCTTGTCAGGTCCCACATACTCAACATTTGTTTCCAGAACCTTGCCGTTTTTATCCAACAAGTCATAATATCCGTTCTGTGCAATTCCGTAAACTGCGTCTGTTTTTGTCACCTGAATTTCAAGGTGTGCAGGCAGACGGCGTTTGATTTTCACAGCCCCCACATAGGGCAATTTTTCTGTTATCAGTTTATTTACTCTTTGTTTTGAAAGGAAAATGAGATTATCTCCCTTTTCAATCTGTGAAGCAGAAATCACTTCTTCACTTGAATAAACCGCGTCGCCTGTAACAGAGATTTTGTTGATATTAAAAAACAAAAGCAATCCGATTATAAGTCCTGCAACGAGAAAAATCCCAACTAAAGTGCTTCGGATTATAAGCCTTTTTCTCCTGTTCTTTTTTCTGCGGATATTGGTACGGTTCACTATACGCTCATCCTTGGAAAGCACTGTATTCTGTTGTTTTTTAGGCATTTCCTTGTTTTTCATTACTGTCCACCCTTTTTATGTCCGCACCAAGTTTTTCAAGTATTTTTTCGGGATTTTCATATCCTCTGTCTATATGATGTACTTCCGTTATCTCCGTTATTCCACGAGCCTTGAGTCCCGCAAGAATCATTGCCGAGCCACCTCGCAAATCCGTAGCCCTTACATTGGCACCGTTGAGATTTCGCACACCCTCAATTACTGCCATTCTGCCCTCAACATGGATTTTTGCACCAAATCGAAGGAGTTCGCCGATATGCTTGAATCGGCTTTCAAAAATGTTTTCAACGATTACGCTTGTGCCGTCGGCAACAGTGGTAAGTGCCATAATCTGTGCCTGAACATCCGTAGGAAATCCCGGATGGGGCATTGTGCGAATCATTCTTATTCGTTTGAGTGTTTTCGGTGACTGCAAAATCACCTGTTTTTTATTGACCTCAATATTACAGCCCGACTCCCTTAAGGGTTGAATTATGGGAGCAATATGTGAGGGAACAATGTCATTTATTGCAATTTTTCCGCCTGTCATAGCAGTGCCTATCATATAGGTTGATGCCACAATTCGGTCGGGAATTACCGTATGCTCGGCAGGTGTTAGTTTTTTTACACCTTCAATTACAACGGTGCTGTCCCCCGCACCTCGGATTTTTGCACCGCAGCGATTAAGAAAATCTGCCAAATCGCTGATTTCCGGCTCTCGTGCTGCATTTGAAACAATGGTTGTACCCTTTGCAAGAGTGGCAGCAAGAATTATATTTTCCGTTGCCCCTACGCTTGGGAAGGACAGAGTTATTCTTGTGCCCTCAAGACCATTATCCCCTGCTTTGCACTCGATAAAACCGTCCTCCGTTGTAACCTTTGCACCAAATTGTTCCATTGAGGAAAGGTGTAAATCGATGGGACGAAGTCCTATTTCGCATCCACCGGGAGTTGAGAGCTTTGCCTTGCCCATTCTGCCTAAAATGCCACCTAAAAACACAATGGAGGAACGCATTTCCCGCATTAAATTATCAGGCACATCACTTTTCAAAACATCAGTGGAGTCAACAGTTATGGTGTGATTATTTCTGTTCACTATGCACCCGAGATACCTGAGTATTTTTATTGTTGCATCCACATCTGAAAGCCGTGGGCAATTATGTATTACTGAAACTCCCTCAACTAAAAGAGTTGCAACAAGAATTGGCAGAACGCTGTTTTTAGCACCCTGAACGGTGATTTCACCATTCAGTTTTCTGCCACCGTTGATAATTATTTTATTCAATTTTCACACGCCCTTTATAGTACTATGCGTCACATACTATGCAGTTTGTGTGAATTTTGTTATTTTTACAAACTTGTGATTATTCTGCAAATCTCCGAAAGAGCATCTGTTTTTGCGTTTTTTCCCGCATTTACAGAAATGTCTCTTAATTTGGATTTGTCATTTTTAAGTTCAAGCACCTTTTCCGAGAGTGCTTTGCCACTAAGGTCTTTTTCTTCAATAAGCACTGCTCCGTTATGCTCTGCAAGTGCCATAGCATTGTGGAACTGATGATTTTCTGCCACATTCGGTGACGGAATGAGGATTGACGGCTTACAAAGTGCCTGAATTTCGGAAATCGAACTTGCTCCTGCACGACTGATTACCAAATCGCAGGCAGGAAGACAAATCTCCATATTGTCGATATATTCACGGATTTCAATATTGGTGCCATCACCAAAAGGAACATTCATTTCTTTAAGTTTTTCGGGCACCCATTTCCCGAATTTACCCGTTGCGTGTAAAAATCTGATATTTTCTTCATTTTTCAATATATCAAGCATTTCTACAACTGCGTTATTTACAGCATCTGCACCCAATGAGCCACCCATTGAAAGTACAAGCATTTCGTTATTTTTAATACCCAGTGATGCACGGGCAAAATCTCTGTCCGCCGTTACGATTTCCCGTCTTACGGGAAGTCCCGTTACCACCGGCGGATTTTTACAGGTCATATATTTTTCTGCCTGCGGGGATGTGAGCATTACCTTGTCAACCTTTTTGGCAAGAGCCTTGTTGGCAACTCCGGGGAAAGCGTTCTGCTCGTGAATTGCCGTTTTAATTCCCATTTTAACTGCAGTATTGAGAACGGGTCCCGTTACATAACCGCCAAAACCCACAACTACATCAGGATTGAATTCTTTGATAATCTTCTTTGAAACTCCCGATGCTTTTAATGTTAAAAAAACTGTTTTTATGTTTTCGATTATACCTGAAATTGACAAATCTCGGGACAAGCCGTTCATTTTAACTGTTTTAATCTCAAATCCTGCCTTGGGAACAATCTGTGTTTCCATTCGTCCCTGTGTACCCACAAAAAGAATTTCACTTGCAGGGTCAAGACGGCGAATTTCTTTAGCAACTGCAACGGCAGGGTTGATGTGACCACCCGTACCACCTGCAACAAACATAATTCTCATAAAGGTTTACTCCTTTTTTCTTGCACTGCGGGAAACGGAAAGCACCATACCCATTTCGCAAAGCAGAATAACAAGGGATGTACCGCCTGCGGAGAAGAAAGGAAGTGAAATACCCGTATTTGGTAAGAAATCACTCACAACTCCTATATTGAGTGCTACCTGAAGACCAATCTGGAAAACAATTCCCATTGAGAGTAATGCACCGAAACGGTCCTTTGCATACATTCCTATTTTTATTCCGCGATATATGAGTAAGGCAAAAAGTATAATTATTGCAACTGCACCAACAAAACCCAATTCCTCACAGACAATTGAGAAGATAAAGTCGTTCTGCGGTTCGGAAACATAAAGATGCTTCTGCTTTGACTGACCAAGTCCCGTGCCTAAAAGTCCGCCTGAACCGATGGCATAAAGTGAGTTATTTGTCTGCCAACGAGCACCCAACGGGTCAAAGTCCTTATCAAGCCAGGCAGTAATTCGCTCCCCTGCATATTTTGCGAGAATGTCGGGGTTGGCAATAAGAAGCACAACTGCGATTACACCGATTATTACACCGACCGTAAACCAACGACCTCTTACCTCACCCAGCCAAAGCATTACAACACCGATTAAAAGCATAAGAATTGTACCTGAAACGTGATGTTCAAGATAGACAAGACCTGCAAACAAAAGGATAAGCATTCCGTAGCAAATCACGCTTGTAAAGGATTTATAAACTGTGTATCTGCCGTTTGTAAGCTGGGGAATTTTGTTAAGTACGGGCATTGTAGTGGGCACTTTGCCTGTTACACCCTTATAGTTTCTTTCAAGCAATAAGGCTAAAATCATAATAAGACCGATTTTAGCAATTTCAGATGGCTGGAAGGTTGTAAATCCTAAGTTAATCCATCTTTTAAATCCGGGTTTGTATTCAGGTAAAAACAAAACAATAACTAAAAGAAACAGGGAAACTGCCACGCCGATTACTGCCACAAGTCTAAAGTACTCATACCTTATTCGTGAGATTATAAACATAAGCACTATGCCTATAACTGCGAAAATTAACTGACGGACAAAAATCTGTGTGCTGTCACCACGATTATAATAACTGTAAGTATAGCTGGCAGAAAACAGCATAACAAGTCCGAGGGTTACAATGGTCATAAGAATAACAAGAAAGGGAATGTCCATTGTACCCTGTGCTAAAAATGTATTTATTATAGAATTCTTTTTAGTCTTCTTTGTTTTTGTTGCCATTTTCTCACCGCCTTTTTAGATTTGTTTTAATTATTTAATATTGCCGTAATAGTAAAGTGCAAGACCTATTGCACAACCAAGCATATTTACAAGGGAAAATACTGTTACGATTTTACGCTCTTTCCAACCACACATTTCAAAGTGGTGGTGAATGGGAGCCATTTTGAAAATTCTCTTACCGTGAGTAATCTTGAAATAACCAATCTGGATAACATCTGAAAGTGCTTCGATAACATAGATAATGCCGAAGAATACAAGGATGATAGGACAGTCAATTGCATAAGCCAAGGCTACAACCATACCGCCCAAGAACATTGAGCCTGTATCCCCCATCATAACCTTTGACGGATAGTAGTTCCAGATAAGATAGCCCAAGCATCCGCCGAAAAGTGCTGCTGCAAGGATACTGATTCCCATAAATTTTGTCATTAAAGCAGCAATACAGAATGCGATTGCCGCAACTGATGTTACACTTGCACAGAGTCCGTCAACACCGTCAGTAAAATTAACAGCATTGACTGCACCGTAAATTACTGCAACACCGAAAATCCAGAAGAACCATTTAAGGTCCACAGCACCTACGAAAGGTATTTTCATATAGGTAAGACCATTCATATTAAGTGCTGCAAGATAGGCGACAATTAAAATCACCTGCGGAATTGTTTTTTGAATTTCCGTAAGACCTAAATTTCTCTTTTTAACAACCTTAATATAGTCGTCGGCAAAGCCCACAAGACCAAGTCCGAGGGATAAAACCACACCTGCTACAAGTTTTACCTTTAAAGTATCAGGCATAATGTGTTCACTTGCGAAAAGATTGCCACCCATAAAGTAGTCTGTAAGGAGAACAACTGCAACTGAAACAATTGTACTTACTATGAACATTATTCCGCCCATTATGGGTGTTCCCTGCTTTGATTTGTGCCACGCAGGACCTATATCAAGAATAGTTTGACCAAATTTTAATTTTCTAAGCCACGGGATGAGCACAAATCCCAATAAAAACGCAATCAAAAAACTTAAAATTGCTGTCACAGCCAATGCTACATAGATATTCATATAAACATCTCCTTATTATACATCCCATTTTTCATAAACCTTTTCAATAATCTCCTCAAGCTTCATTCCGCGACTTGCCTTGAAAAGCAAGGTGTCGCCGATTTTTATTTCACTTAAAAGAGAGTCTGCAAGTTCATTTTTATCTGTAAAAACAAAAACATCGGAAAGTCCTGCCTTTTTTGCACTGTCCGCCATAAAGAGTGACTGCTCACCACAGGTAAAAAGCATATCAACCTTACTTTCTGCAGCATATTCCCCAACAGTTCTGTGAGCAGTTTCGCTATATTCCCCCATCTCGAACATATCGCCTAAAACTGCGATTTTTCTGCCCTTTGCAATTTTACAAAGGGAGTTAAGTCCTGCCTTTTGTGAGTCGGGACTTGCATTGTAGCAGTCCTCAATAACTGTAATTCCGCCTGTTTCTTTAATTCTCTGTCGCATTCCTGACGGGGTATAAGAAAGAAGACCGTCTGCGATTTTTTGGGGTGAAATACCGTATTCAAGACCTACTGCAAAGGCAGTCAAAGCGTCGTAAACATTATGAATTCCAACGGTGGGAATAGTGATTTTCTGCCTTATATCACCTTTAACTGCGACGAATTCCGTTGTAAGTCCGATTTCCTTGATTTCCTCTGCCAGAACATCACAATTTTTATTTTCAATGCCGAAGAAAATCAATTTATAATCGTCATTTTTAACCGTTGAAAGCATATCGTTGTCACCATTGAGGAAAAGTGGTGCACCCTTTGGAAGACCCTCTAAAATTTCAAGCTTTGCATTTAAAATGCCTTCTCTTGAACCTAAATTTTCAATGTGGGAAACACCCACATTGGTGATAATTCCGCAGTCAGGCTTTGCACAATTTGTAAGGTCGGAAATCTGCCCTACACCGTCCATACCCATCTCAATAACGGCATTTTTTGTTGAACTTTTGAGTCGGAAAAGTGTTTTCGGAACACCGATTTCGTTGTTTAAATTGCCCTCTGTTTTAAGGGTTTCGCCCTTTTGAGAGAGTACACAAGCAACCATTTCTTTTGTAGTTGTTTTGCCCACACTGCCCGTAAGTCCAACCACAAGCAAATCATCAAATGAGCTTCTGTAATATGACGCAAAATCAAGTAATGCCTGTTTTGTGTCCTCAACAAAAATTATCGGTGCGTTGCAGTCTGTTTTTTTGTGACTGACAATTGCTCCCACACCCTTTTCTGCCACATCATTTATAAAATCGTGACCGTCAAAGCGTTCACCCTTGATACAGAAGAAAATAGTGTTTTCGTCCACATCACGACTGTCAATGGACACACGATTTATTATATTTTGAGAATCAACAAATGTTCCTAATGCCTTTGCAATTTCCGCTACTTTTAAGTTCATTGTTTTCTCCTAAATTCCGTTAAAATACTCTTTTATTATATCCCTTTCATCAAAGGGGATTTTTTCATTTCCTATAATCTGGTAAGTTTCGTGTCCCTTACCTGCAAGAAGTACCAAATCACCTTTTTTCGCCTTCGAGAGAGCAAATTCAATTGCCTGACGACGATTTTCAATAACTGCAATTCGTGCTTTTGACTTTTCCATTCCGCAAAGAATGTCATTTATTATAAGTAAGGGATTTTCCCCTCGGGGATTGTCGCTTGTGACAACAGCCACATTTGCCGTTTCCCCTGCAATTCTGCCCATTTCGGACCGTTTACCTCTGTCTCTGTCACCGCCACAGCCAAAGACCACAATCACTTTTCCGTTAGTGATTTCACGAACACAGGAAAGAATATTCTGGAGTCCGTCAGGGGTGTGAGCATAGTCTATCATCACGGTAAAATTTTTGTTAACGGGCACAATTTCAGCCCTGCCCTTTACGGGATTTAAGGAACTGATTGCCTTTGAAATCTTATCAATATCAAATCCGAGATTTATTAAAACCGATATGGCACAAAGAGTGTTGTAGACCGTAAATCTGCCATAGAGCGAGGACTGAATTCTGCTTATACAGTCAAGTCCCACAAATTCATATCTAATGCCGTTTTCGTTGCAAATCACATTTTTCGCTGTGTAATCTGCCCAATCATCAACGGCTGAATATGTATATTTCTTACAATTTATTCTCCCGAGATTTGCTTTTATCGTTTCATCATCAATATTCACACAAGCAAATTCGGACTGATTAAAAAGTGAGAGTTTTGCATTTATGTAGTTTTCTATATTGATATGATAATCCAGATGCTCGGGGGTGATGTTAGTGAGAGCGGAAGCACAGAAATTCACTCCGTAAACCCTTTGCTGTGCCAAGCCTTGTGAGGAAACCTCCATAACACAGTATTCACAACCGGATTTCACCATTTCGCTGAAGATTTTCTGCAATTCCATTGGCTCGGGAGTTGTTAAAACTGAATTTTCCGTTTCCTTACCCCAACTGTTCTCCACCGTGCCGATTATTCCGCATTTTTTACCCAAAGCATCAAGAATATTCTTAATGAAAAAGCAGGTGGAGGTTTTTCCGTTAGTCCCCGTAACACCGATAATCTTTAATTTTTCTGACGGATTATTGTAAAAATTTGATGCAATCTGTGATAATGCACATCTCGTGTTTTCAACGATAATCTGCTCTTTCACACCTAAATCCCTGCTTGTGAGTACTGCAACAGCACCCTTTTCAATAACCCTTTGGGCTAACGAGTGACCGTCACAACGATTACCGTCAATACAGACAAACAGTGCATTTTTTAAATTTTCATTATCCTTATCCGTTACTCTTTCAACGTCCCTTTCCTCATACACATCCTGAGTTTTCACACCCTTTAGAAGTGAAGAAAGTTTCATTGTTTTACCTCATATTAAATTAGTCTGTTACATTTTCACTTGAACGGAAGTAAACCGTAATTACCGTTCCCAATTGTGCAGTATTTCCCGACTGAATACTCTGTTTATAGGAAATAACCTGATTTGCACCTTGAGTTGTACCTGCAACCTTGATATTAAAGCCTGCATTAACAGCAACTCTGTTTGCTTCAGAAACTGTGAGTCCCGTAAGATTTGGAACAGTTCCCGTTTTTCTCTCTGCATTTTCTTCTGTATAAACTACAATCACGCCACCCTTTGGCATTGACTGATTTGAAGACGGCATCTGTGAAACAACAGTTTTTCCGTTGCCGATTACCTTGACTGTAAAGGTTGAAGCCTTTGACCTTACATTGTCAACACTTGAGCCTATAAGGTTTGGTGCTGTAACAGTAGCCTTTGTAAGTTCCTCGTCAGTATATTGAGGGTCAACATTGAGATATGCGAGAATATTCTCAAAAATTCTGCCTGCAATAGGAGCAGCACCCGAACCACCCGTTCTGTAAAGCTGTGGCTCATCAACTGCTATAAGAACTGCAATCTGCGGGTCATCTGCGGGAGCAAAACCTGCAAAGGAGGCTATAACCTGATTATCCGTACTGAGCTTTTCACTTGTACCCGTTTTTCCGGCAATATGGTAGCCTGAAACATAGGCATTTTTTGCGGTACCCCATTCAACAACTTCTTCCATAAGTCCTGTCATAATTTCAGCGGTTTTCTGGGAGATAACCTGTCGTTTTACCGTGGGCTGCGTTTCGGAAATAATATTTCCGTTTTCGTCAAGAACCTTTTTCACAACATAAGGTGTCATAAGTTTGCCACCGTTACCAAGGGAAGCTACTGCCGTAATCATCTGAATAGGTGTTGCCTGGAAGGTCTGACCAAAGGAAGCAGAGGAAAGTTCTGCAATACCCATTTTATCAACGGGATAATATGTTTTCCCTGCAACAGGTACTGCTTCCGACGGAAGGTCAATTCCCGTTGCCTCAGTAAATCCGAAAGCCTCAAAATATTTTGAGAAGGTTTCCTTACCCATTCGCTGTCCCATTGTGATAAAGAATGTGTTACAGGAGTTGGGCAAAGCCTGTGCAACTGTCTGTGTGCCGTGAACATTATGGTTGAAACAATGCTGATAATAGTTTGCAACCTTAATTGAACTTGTGCAATTATATGTGGTTTCCGTTGTCATAACACCCTCTTCAAGGGCTGCTGCAGCAACAAAAAGCTTGAAAACAGAGCCCGGCTCATAGGAGTCGGAAATTGTACGGTTTCTCCATTGTGAGTACAGAGCATTTGTTTCTGCCTGCTGTCTTTCCTTATCGTCCTCAATAGCAGCAATAGCCTCTGATACTGTGGGTGAATAAACCTTGTAAGGAGTGTTCAAATCGTAGTCAGGCATTGTGGACATTCCGAGAATTGCACCTGTTTTAACATCCATTATAATGCCGTAGGCATATTTTGCCTGAGTTTCCTCAACTGCCTGTGCCAACTGCTGTTCAAGATAATACTGAATAACCTCGTCAATGGTAAGCACAAGGCTGTTGCCCTGCTCTGCATCATAGGTTGTTTCATAATCGTTGGGCATATCCCCTGCAAGAGCGTTCTGTGCAGTGATAATTCGTCCCGGTGAGCCTGTAAGCTTTGAGTTGTATTTAAGCTCAAGACCTGCTCTGCCCGTATCCTCGGAGCCTGTAAAACCGATAATTGTTGATGCGAATGAGCCAAGCGGATAATATCGCTTTGTATCAGGGTCAATACCGATAATTGTGCCGAGTTTTTTATCCTTATGCTGTGAAATATATTCCTGTAGTTTTGCTTTTTGTTCGTTATCTATCTGACCGATAATTTTTTCATAACCACTCTGCTGACGGTTAACCTTTTTTGTAACAGTTTCAGCATCAAGTCCGAATATGGAAACAAAGCCGTCAACAAGCAAAGTTTTCTGCTCGTCAGTCTTAATCTTTGATGGGTTTATGTAAACCAACCAAGCAGATGCACTCTGTGCCAACACCTTCATGTTTGAGTCATAAATTGTACCGCGATTTGCCGCAACAACCGTATCGCTTAACTGATTTCGCTCTGCTTTAAGGCGATATTCCTCACCTTTTACAATCTGAATCCAGAAAAGGTTTCCTATAAGCAAAAGCAAGGCAGCACAAAAAATGAAAAAAGCCTTTATAGAACGATTTTCCATTTTTTTAGTAGGTTTTCTGTTCATTTTCTGCCACTTCCTTGTTTCAAATTTTTGCTTTTTAAATAAAACAACGAGAGTTAACGGCATTTGCCCCAACTCTCCTTAGTTTTCTATTAAATATATTACTTTTTGTCGTTATTTATGCTTTCAGCTACACTTTCGCCATTAACAACGGCAACACGGTCATCCGTTGACATATCAATATAGTAAACCTGATAGTCCTGAACCTTGGTCATTCCCAATTGATTGGTTGCATACTCCTCAACATTATTTATAGATACTATTGCATTGAGTTCGTTATTAAGCTTTACTGCATCGCTTTGTGCAAGTTCTATTTTTTTCTCAACCGAACTGATTTCACGGTTTATTTCGTCAAGCTTTACACGGCTATAAATTGCCAATACCATAAACATTAAAATCGCCATGGCAACGCACATAACCTTAATGGTTTTTCTTGTTTCCGCTGCAGTCTGCTGTTGCACCTGACGAGCAGTCATTCTTGTTTTCTTAACAAGTTCAAGCTGTGGTTTCTTTTGAGGCTCAGGTCTCACCTTTGGTGCAGCAGAACCGTTAAAAGAAACTATTTTTTCATTTTTATTATAGTTGTAATTGTAAGCATAAGCATTTCTGTTCTGTTGCGTCAAATTTCTCTTCCTTTACCTTATTTTTTCTATTGTCCTGAGTCTTGCACTTCGGCTTCTGTTATTAGCATCCAATTCGTTTTGCTTTGCAGATAAGCCCTTATTCACAAGTTTTCCTCTCGGGGTGTTTCCACATACACAAACCGGAAATTCCTTGGGACAAGTGCATCCCACAGTAAATTCACGGAATTTTTCTTTAACTGTTCTGTCCTCAAGTGAGTGGAATGTGATTATTGAAAGTCTTCCGCCAACTTTAAGGCAATTAAACATATCTTCAACTGCACGGCTGAGAGTTGAAAGTTCGTCGTTAACCTCAATTCTTATTGCCTGAAAGGTTTTTCTTGCAGGGTGCGAATCACGACGATATTTTGCAGGAACAGAGTCCTTAATAAGCTCTGCAAGTTCAATGGTTGTTTCAATGGGCTTCGTTTCCCTTGCTTTTACAATGTTTCTTGCAATATTACGAGCAAACTTTTCTTCACCGTATCGGGTGATTACATTGGCAAGTTCATATTCCGAATATGTATTCACCACATCATAAGCACTTTTTCCCGATTTGCTCATTCGCATATCAAGGGGTGCTTCGTGGTGGAATGAAAACCCTCTTTCAGGGGTATCCAACTGAAATGAGCTGACACCCAAATCAGCAAGGATTCCGTCGGCTTCTCTACCGTTTAAAATATCTTTTATATTATTGAAATTATTGTTGACTATTTCCACCCTTGAGTCACCACCGATTCTCTCGGTAATTACCTGAATGGCGTCGGGGTCACGGTCAATTGCAACAAGTACGCCGTCCGGGATGCGTTCAAGGATTGCCTTTGAATGCCCCGCTCCGCCACAGGTACAGTCAACATACAAACCATCTGATTTAATTCCCAGTGAGTCAATTGTTTCATCAAAAAGAACTGAGATATGCGAAAACTCCATATTGCTCACCATTTAGAATGTAAAGTCGTCAAAATTGATAAGTTCAGTTAACGGCTTAACATCCACCTTGTAATTCTCTGTTGCCCAGATTTCAATTCTTGAGCCGGCACCGATAATAGCAACATCCTTTGTAAGGTCAGCGTGTTCAAGTAAATCAGCACTCAATGTCATTCTGCCCTGCTTGTCGGCACTTGCGTCTACAACCTGACTGAAAAAGGCTCTCTGAACATCACGGTTATTAGTATTGATAAACTGTTCACTAAGTTTTTCAAAGCCCTCTTTAGTGTAAACATAAAGACATTTTTCGCTGCCCTTGAAGATTACAAACTCCTCACCCAAGGCTTCACGGAATTTAACAGGAATGAAAACACGGTTTTTCGCATCAAGACTGTGGTAATATGCACTTTTAAACAACACGATTTTCACTCCTTTTTTAGTTAATTTTTAAGTATTTCCCCATTTTGGTGAAAATTCAGTGGAATTTTACTCCACTTTGAGTTCATTATACAATAAAAAAAATACAATTGCAAGATTTTTTTAAATTCTTTTAACAAAATTTTTCTCCAAATTTTGGCAAATTTGCACAAAACTAAAAAAGGTAAAAAAATACCCCATTCCCGAAGAAATGAGGTAAACTGATAATTCTATATCTTATTTTACAAACAATTTTTTATAATTTTCGATGGCATTTTCTATAATATCCACTGCAGCGAGGACACCCTGTGCCTGGTTAATTGCAGTGTCCTTATTTTCCAGCATTTTATACACTGTGAAGAAATGAGTCATCTCGTCAAAGATGTGTTTAGGAAGCTGACTTATATCCTTATACTCATTGTATGTGGGGTCGCCAAAGGGAATTGCAATAATTTTATCGTCGGCGTGTCCCCCGTCCACCATTGAGATAACACCAATGGGATAGCAACGGACAAGGGCTAAAGGTTCAATTTTTTCCGAGCAGAGAACAAGCACATCCAACGGGTCATTATCGTCGGCATAGGTTCTTGGAATAAAACCGTAGTTTGCAGGGTAGTGAGTTGATGTGTGAAGAACACGGTCAAGCTTTAAAAGACCTGTTTCCTTATCAAGTTCATATTTCATTTTACTGCCCTTGGAAATTTCAATTACGGCTTCAAAGTCTTTTCTTGAAATTCTGTCAGCAGAAATGTCGTGCCAGATATTCGTCATTATTTTTTCGCTCCTTTATATTCTTCTATAAGGTCTCTGCGGATTCTCCACAGATTTTCGGATAAATCTACATAATAAGTATGCGGATTTTCAAATCGTTTAACCTCTTCCCAGAGATTATCTATCTGTTCGGAGCAATAATCTCTGATTTCATCAACAGAAGGCTCATCGTAAACACATTCACCGTTCACGAAAATGGGAACAAGCATTTTTCTTGCAACAAAGTTTTCAACCTCTTTGCGTTTCCAAGTGAAATCAGGGTCAAAGAGAGTGTATGGTTTACTGTCGTCGATTTCCTCATCGTGGAGAGTAAGCACATCGGCAATAGCCTTGCCTGTATCACAGTCAAAAAGACGATAGAGCATTTTTGAGTGTGGGGTTGTGATTTTACTTACATTTTCCGAAAGATTGATTTTAGGAACAATCTCCCCGTCAGTTTCAACTGCACAAAGCTTATATACACCGCTGAAAAGTGGTGAGGACGCAGAGTTAATAAGTCTTTCACCGACAACAAAGCAGTCAACCTTTGCACCCTGCGAAATCATATCATTGATAATATATTCGTCAAGAGAGTTTGATGCAGTAATGTTACAGTCAGGATACCCTGCCTCATCAAGCATTTTTCGCACTTTCTTTGAAAGATAGGTAATGTCCCCCGAGTCAATACGGACACTTAAAGGGCGTCTGCCCATTGGCTTTAAAACCGTATCAAAAGCCTTGATTGCATTCGGCACACCTGAACGGATAGTGTCATAGGTGTCAACCACAAGTGAGCAGTCATCAGGATACTGCCTTGCATATTCGCAGAATGCCTCATATTCGGACTCAAACATCTGCACCCAGCTGTGAATCATTGTGTTCATTGTGGGGATACCGAACTTTTTACCCTGAACAACACCCGATGTACCTACGCAACCACCGATATAGGCAGCACGGGAGCCATAAAAAGCCATATCAAAGCCGTTTGAACGACGAGTGCCGAACTCGGCAACCGTAATTCCCTTTGCAGCACGGACAAGACGATTAGCCTTTGTTGCCACAAGGCTTTGGTGGTTCATACAAACAAGCAAAAGTGTTTCAATGAGTTGTGCCTGAACAATTGGTCCACGAACTTTTACAACGGGTTCATTTGGGAAAACAGGAGTACCCTCGGGAACTGACCATATATCGCACTCGAATTTAAAATCGCGAAGATAATCGATAAATTCATCGCAAATTCCCAAGGTCTTTAAATATTCTAAATCCTCATCCTTGAATGAGATGTTTTTGATAAGCTCAATCATTCGGGATAGTCCTGCAAAAATTGCAAAGCCACCTTTGTCAGGGACTTTTCTGAAAAACAAATCAAAATGGGCAATTTCATTTGCTTTTCCACTCATAAAAAAGCCGTTTGCCATTGTAAGCTCATATAATTCTGTCATTAAAAAACGATTGTTAATCATTCTAATCACTCCTGACAATATTTTATCAAACTATTCACCAAAAGTCTATAACAAATTATTGAACAAAAACAAATTTTAATATATAATTGGTACAGAATAAATTTTAAGGAGTTAAACCTATGAATTTTAATGAACTGATTTTAAAAAGAGAAAGTTGCAGAAATTATAACGGTGAGGCTGTCAGCACGGATTTGCTCTTAAAATGCGTTGATGCAGCAAGACTCAGTCCCTCTGCTTGTAATTCACAACCTTGGAAGTATTACATCATCAATGGTGGAGAAAACGCAGAGAAAATAAGAGAATGTATTCAGCCCAACGGTGCTAACAAATTCGTACAGAATTGCCCTGCTTTTGCAGTAGTTACAGAAAGACCTGCAACGCTTAAATCATTCGTTATAGAAACAGTTAAAAACAGCCAGAAATGGGCTGAAAACGACATCGGACTTTCAGTCGCTCATTACTGCTTGCAGGCGGCTGATTTAGGCCTGGGCACTTGCATTATCGGTATGGTTGAGGAAGATAAAGTCCGTGAATATTTCGGAATAGAAGATAAAATAAGACTTGTTATCGCGACGGGATACTCGGCAGACGAAAGTCCACGAAACAAAGTAAGAAAAGCATTAGAAGATGTTTGTGAAGTTATAAAATAAGTGCAAAATGCAATCGCGTAGGGGCAGACATCCTTGTCTGTCCGCTTTAATACAAAAATAACGGCGAGGTCAACCTCGCCGTTTTATTATAATCTAACTGATATTCCGTTGTCTTTGAGATAGTGTTTTAAGTCCATAATGGGGATTTCGTTGAAATGGAAAAGGGATGCGGCTAAAACTGCGTCGGCTTTGCCCTCGTTGAAAGCATCGAGGAAATGGGATTTTGCACCTGCACCACCTGATGCAATTACAGGAACACCTACACACTCTGAAACTGCACGGTTAAGTTGGTTGTCGTAGCCTTGTTTTTGACCGTCACAGTCCATACTTGTTAAAAGTATTTCTCCTGCTCCCCTTTTAACTGCTTCCTCTGCCCATTTAACAGCATCAATGCCTGTGGGAATTCGTCCACCGTTAAGATAAACCTCCCAACCCTTATCATTTCGCTTTGCATCAATGGCACAAACAACGCATTGACTGCCGAATTTATATGCAGCCTCGTTAATAAGGTCAGGATTTCGCACAGCGGCAGAGTTTACTGAAATCTTGTCAGCACCTGCACGGAGTAACTCTTTAAAATCTTCAACTGTTCTTATTCCCCCACCAACAGTGAACGGAATGAAGATATTGTCGGCAACCTGACGGACAATCTCAAGCATTGTACCCCTGCCCTCGTGAGTAGCGGTAATATCGAGAAGCACTAACTCGTCAGCACCTTTTATATTGTACTCAACAGCACATTCCACAGGGTCACCTGCGTCACGGATATTGACAAAACTTACACCTTTTACAACTCGTCCGTTTTTCACATCAAGGCAAGGTATTATTCTTTTTGCGTACATTATTCTACCTCCATTGATGCGAAATTTTTGAGAATCTGAAGTCCCACATCACCACTCTTTTCAGGGTGGAATTGGGTTGCAAAGATATTGTTTTTACCCACGGCAGAATGAAAATCAATTCCGTAATTCGTCACACAAGCAATATCCTTTTCGTCCTCTGCGTGAAGATAATAGGAATGAACAAAATAAACATAGGAATTTTCGGGAATACCTTTAAAGAGAGTATCATTCTGCTTGATACTCAATGAATTCCAACCTATATGAGGAATTTTAAGTCCCATATCAGGTGAGAATTTTTTGATTTTCCCCTTGAAAATTCCAAGTCCTTTAACATTCGGTGACTCCTCTGACTCCTCAAACAAAAGTTGAAGTCCAAGGCAGATACCCAAGAATGGTTTGCCACTCAAAGCACATTCTTTTACAGTTTCAACAAGTCCGCTTTTGTGCATTGAGTCCATAGCGTCACCAAACGAGCCAACACCCGGCAAAAGCACTTTATCAGCAGACTTAATCCTTTCAGGGTCGTCAGTTATTATATTTTCAGCACCGATGAAATCGAGTGCTTTTTTTACACTTTGCAGATTTCCTGCACCGTAGTCAACAATTGCAATCATATATGTCATTCCTTAAAAGTATTATGGGTATTTTAACACAGTAAAGTGATATAATCAATAGTATATTTCCTGTTTTGATTGACTTTTGGAAAGATTTGCATTAAAATCTTTTTTGACGGAGGTGCTTAACCTATGAATAATATTTTAAACAAAAAAGGTTTTATCAGCGATATGGACGGTGTTATCTATCACGGTAACAAAATTCTTCCCGGTGTTGCTGAATTTGTAAATTGGATGATAGATAATGATAAGAAGTTTGTGTTTTTGACAAACAGTCCCGAAAAGACTCCCCACGAGTTAAGTATGAAACTTGAAAGAATGGGTCTTAAGGTAAGTGCAGACCATTTCTACACAAGTGCTATGGCAACTGCTGCATTTTTGAGCAGTCAGAAGCCCGGTTGTACTGCTTATGTTATCGGTGAAGGTGCTCTCTCAAAAGCACTTTACGACCAGGGAATTTATATGAATGATGTTAACCCTGACTATGTTGTAGTGGGTGAAACCCGAACATACAGCTTTGAAAAAATCGAAAAGGCTATTGAATTGGTTCTCAAGGGTGCAAAACTTATCGGCACAAACCCCGACATTACAGGTCCTACCGAAAGAGGGCTTATGCCTGCAACAGGCTCACTTATTGCACCAATTGAAATTGCAACGGGCAAAAAGGCATATTTTGTTGGTAAGCCAAACCCGTTGATGCTTCGTCACGGTCTTCGCAAGCTCGGTTGCCACAGTGAGGAAATCGCATTTATCGGTGACAGAATGGATACCGACATTATTGCAGGTATAGAGTCAAATGTTGACACAGTTCTTGTTCTCAGTGGTGTCACATCAATGGAAACTATTGATATGTTCCCGTACAGACCAAAATACATTTTTGAGAATGTTGGGGAAATACTAAAAAAATAAAATAACCAGAAACATGAAAAAGCCGACACAAATTGTGTCGGCTTTTTTTGTGGAACAAATCGACAAATTGGAGTTTGTCTGTATCTTCCCCCCCTCAGTCAAATGCTACGCATTTGCCAGCTCCCCCTCAAGGGTGGAGCCCAATATAGCCTGCCCCCTGGAGGGGAAGGTGTCACCGTAAGGTGACGGAAGGGGGGATAAAACATCCCGACAAATTCAAATTTGTTTTACACAAAAAACTAAGGTGGGAATGTATCCCACCTCATCTTTAGAGTTTATCAACATCGGCGTCGGTAATCATATGGAAGCCTGCATTCTCAAGTGCTTTTTCTGCCTCGTTGTTATCGGCAACACGAAGCACAACATAAGCGTGTTTTTCAGTACGAGCCATAAATGCGTAAAGATATTCCATATTGATATCGGCTTTATCCAAAACATCAAGTGCCATTGAAAGTTTGCCGGGTTGGTCGCCGATTTTAACACCAACAACATCGGTGATTTTAACCAGATACCCTGCTTCATTCAATGCTTTTGTTGCAGTTTCGTTATCGTTAACAATAAGGCGGAGAATACCGAAATCCTGTGTGTCCGCAATAGATAACGCACGAAGATTCACATTGTTATCTGCGAGAGTTTTTGTAATGTTTACCAATGAGCCTTTTTTGTTTTCAACAAATACTGTTAACTGTTTTAATGACATAGTATATTCCCCTTTCTATTAGTCGTAAAGTTTACGCTTATCAATAACACGGACTGCTTTGCCTTCGCTACGAGCAATACTCTTTGGTGCAACAAGACGAACATTGGGGTTGATGCCAAGCATAATCTTCATAGCATTTGCAAGTGCTTTTTCCTGTTTTGTAATACCACCAACTGTATCAGAGAAGGTATCGGGATTCATTTCAACAAGAACATCGAATGTATCGTTATTATTAACCCTGTCAATAATAATCTGATAGTTTGGTTGATAGCCTTCGTTAAGAAGTACGGTTTCAATCTGACTCGGGAATACATTAACACCACGGATAATGAGCATATCATCACTTCTGCCCATCGGTTTTGCCATTTTAATAAATGTTCTGCCACAAGAACATTTTTCACGGGTAAGAACACATATATCCCTTGTGCGATAACGAAGAAGAGGGAATGCCTCTTTATCAAGTGCGGTGAAAACAAGTTCACCCTTACTGCCTTCCGGTAAAACCTCGCCTGTTTCAGGGTCAATAATCTCTGCAAGGAAATGGTCCTCGTTAATGTGCATACCTGTTTGCTCTTCACATTCAAATGATACACCGGGACCTGATGTTTCTGTAAGTCCGTAAATATCATAAGCTTTAATGCCAAGTGTTTCCTCAATCTGGTGACGCATTTCGTTAGTCCAAGCCTCTGCACCGAAGATACCTGCTTTAAGAGGAATTTTATCAGGTGTATACCCCTGCTCTTTAAGAGATTCCCCCATATATGCCGCGTAAGACGGTGTACAGCAGAGAATTGTGGAATTTAAGTCCATCATAAACTGAATTTGTCTTTCAGTATTACCCGATGACATAGGAAGTGTAAGGCAACCCACCTTGTGTCCGCCACCGTGAAGACCTGCACCGCCTGTGAAAAGTCCGTAGCCGTAAGCCACCTGTAAAACATCTTCGTCAGAGCCACCTGCTGCAACAATTGCACGAGCACAACAATCTTCCCACAAATCTACATCGTGCTGAGTGTAGAAAGCAACTACCCGTCGGCCTGTTGTACCCGATGTTGAGTGAATTCTTACACATTCATTAAGAGGCTTTGCAAGTAAGCCATAAGGATAAGCATCTCTCAAATCTGCTTTTGATAAAAATGGGAGCTTGTGCAAATCCTCAATACCCTTAATGTCGTCAGGTGTAACACCTTTTTCGTCCATTAAATTCTTGTAGTAAGGCACATTTTCATAAACATGCTTTACCTGTTTCACCAATTTTTCTGATTGAAGCTTTTTAATTTCTTCAACAGGCATGGTTTCCATTTCTTTCTGATAATAACGCTTTTCCATTTTGTTTTCGTCCTTTCTGCAATTTGCTATGGGTTTTTGGAGTGCAGAAGCAAACAAAAAAGTCCTCTGCATTCCAATTCGGAACACAGAGGACGAGAAAATTCCCGTGGTACCACCTCTATTTACCATTATCTCACGATAACGGCCTCCGAGTGCAAACACACCCTTGTCGATATAACGGTCGAACCCGTTTGACCTACACAGAAAACCTTCAGCCAACGACTCACGGAACGAATTCACCGACTTTACACTACTGCATTACACCTTTCGCAGCTCTCTGGGAATGATATTTTCGGATACTATTTTCCGCTCAAGCATCTTTATTACTTTATCATATTAACACTCTAAACATAGAAAGTCAAGTAGTTTTTCTAAATTTTTTAATTAAGAATCATATCCTAATTCAAAGGCTTTTTTATTCATTTCTACAAACTTAGGTGCTACTGTATTTTCAATTGCAGTAATCCAGCGTTCCTTCGGAATGTCAAAGTATTTTGCAGCCTTACCCATAAGGACAATATTAACTGCTTTTACAGACCCTGCCTGTTCAGCAAGTGAAAGTGCATCAAGTGCATCAACACTGACTCCTTTATTTGTCAATTCTTGGAGCACATTTTCAGGATACTCCGCCGCACCGATAATTACGGGCATTGGGTCGATTTGCTGTGTATTTACAACGATTTTTCCGTCTTTTTTAAGGAATTTAGCATATCTTCCTGCCTCAAGTTTTTCAAATGAGATAATTATATCTGCCTCACCGTCCGTAATAATTGGTGAATAAACCTTGTCACCAAAACGGACATAAGTTACAACTGAGCCACCTCGTTGACTCATACCGTGAACTTCGCTGACTTTTACATCATAACCCTCGTCAACAAGAAGACGACCTAACAATTTTGATGCAAGCAAACTGCCCTGTCCGCCAACACCAACTATCATAACACTAACAGTTTTCATTTTAAGTCCCCTCCTTTAAACGATTGCATCAAATGCACAAAGCTGTTTACAAACTCCACAGCCTACGCACAATGTTGCATCAATTCTTGCCTTACCGTCTTTCATACTGATTGCAGGACAACCGAGTGTCATACATCTCTTACAAGACCTACATTTATCCGCATCAACTTTAAGTGGTGCTTCGTGTTTAACTGATTTTAAAAGCACACAAGGTCTGCGGGAAATAATAACTGACGGTTCCTCCGTTGCCAATTCTTCTTTAATCACATCGTTACAAGCCTTAAGGTCATAAGGGTCAACAACCTTTACACGATTTATACCGAGAGCCTTGCAAAGACTTTCAAGGTCAACTTTAGAGGCAGGGTCACCCTTGATGTTATATCCCGTTGTAGGATTCTGTTGATGTCCCGTCATACCCGTAATTGAGTTATCAAGGATAATAACAGTTGAGTTTGTAGCATTATAAGCCACATTCACAAGCCCCGTCATACCTGAATGCATAAATGTTGAGTCACCGATAACCGCAACACTCTTTTTCTCTGCTTCACTACCTCTTGCAAGGTTAAATCCGTGAAGTCCCGAAATTGACGCACCCATACAGAGAGTTGAATCAAGAGCATTGAGTGGTGGTACTGCACCGAGGGTATAACAACCGATGTCACCAAGTGCAGTAATCTTATTCTTTGCAAGTGTGTAGAAAAGACCTCTGTGAGGACAACCTGCACACATCATTGGCGGTCTGTTTGGAATAACTGAATCGGCAGAAACACTTTCGGCCATTTCCATTCCGAATGCTTTTGCAATAGTTGCTTGTGAAAATTCGCCTAAAATTGAAAATCTCTCTTTACCGATACATTCTATACCAAGGGATTTTACATAATTTTCAATGAATGGGTCAAGTTCTTCAATTACATAGAGAGTCTTAACCTTTGATGCAAAATCTTTAATGAGTTTTACGGGCAACGGGTATGACATACCGATTTTAAGGATGCTTGCACTATCCCCCATAACCTCTTTCACATACTGATATGAACAACCGGATGTAATAATACCGATTTCATCTGAATTCATTTCAACTGTATTGTATTGGCAATTCTCTGCAAATTCCTGCAATTTAAGAGTTCTTTCTTCAACTATTGGATGACGCTTAATAGCATTACCCGGCATCATAATGTATTTTGCAGGGTTCTTTTCGTATTCCTTTAA
>JAZSBY010000108.1:0-18715 GCA_045602655.1 Candidatus Fimenecus sp.
TGCTCGGTGAAAACAACATTTGGGCTGACACGGGAAATACCTCATTAGAAGCGATTAAGATTGGGAGGTAAATATGATAGAAAGTTTTAAGATACCAAGTGCAACCTTCCCCACCCTCACAGGCTCTATTGTTACATTCAACTCGCAGTATGCAGGCTTGCCGTTGAAGTCGCATAAAATCGCCCTAACCGCAACGCAGAGCGGAAGCGGTACACCCTCGCCCGATAATGTGAGAACTATTAGCGGGTATAGTGCTATCAATATAAGCCATTCAGACGCAGACACGTCTAACCCTACTGTTTATACCATTCAAATCGGCTCGACAGTTTACGGCGGTGAGTATGACGCAAGAAGTGGAGTGTTGACGGTTACGCATGGCTTTGTAAATGTCGCTGATATGGATATATTAGTTTCCGCAACAGGTATATTCTATTTTTCTATTGCAGACGCATTACTCGAAGAAGGCAAGCTGATAGCAATATCGAATATGCTCAACTATGGCGGTACGCAAAGAAACTGGCTTGATGATAAGACTTATGCAATCGCTCCGTGGTCGAATACCACTACGAACGAGCGATTTGCTATCAAGGGTGACGGAACGGAAACAACAGTAACAGACTTAAAAGCAAATATGTCAGGTGCGTATATCGTTTACGAACTTGCCACCCCTACGACAATACAGTTACCGCCATGCCCGATAGACACACTTGAGGGTGTGAATAATATTTGGGCGGACACGGGCGACACGACTTTGCAATATCCGAAATTTGGTTAATAGTATGTCCGTTAAAAAGTACAAGGAGGGCAAGTAATGATTGTGATTGAATGTGACAGATGCGGACTTCACTATACTTGCAAGAGGTATAAAGAGAGCTATCCAAACATCGTAGGCTGTTCAGACGAAGGGAAGAATACAACGAATAACAATATCCGAAATTTGGTTAATGAGGAGGAGGGTGAGTGATGAACGATAGCATTTTGATTTTGTGTTATTTCTTCGTTGCGGGTATGCTTTGCGGTTACATTATCAACGAGTTAATCAACTATTGTCACTTTGCAGTATCCTAAATTTGGGTGATGTTATGAGAATTATTAGAGACGAAAAGCCTAATGTTTTTGATTATTGTTGTTGTGTTCAAGACCATATAAAAAACATGACAAAATGTCCGTTAGAGCCAGAAAAGTCTTATTTGTATTGTAACAATAGATGTGAATACTATACAGAAAAGGGAGAGGACTAAAACATGAAAGCAAAAGACAGTTTCACAGTCGAAAAGGTCAAGGAACTCAAGTTAGGTTAATTTCTATGCTATACTCTAATTAAGAAAGGGGGATTAAGAAAATGATTTTTAAAGACAACAAGGTTTACGATGTATTGGTTTATATCGCACAGATAGTTCTTCCTGCGTTGGCTACTCTCTACTTTGCTCTTGCAAAAATTTGGGGATTGCCTTATGGAGTTGAGATTGAGGGTACTATTATTGCGATAGATGTATTCTTGGGTAGTATTCTTATGATTAGTAAGGTGCGGTACAACAAGCAGAAGGTAGAGCAGTAATGGACACAAATATTATCAGTCTTATCATATCTATTATTATGATGATTGTGGGACTTTCAACATTCATTATTTCACAGGTACGCAATAGCAAAAAGGATGTTGAACTGTCGGAGCAGAAGTTGAATAGTATTCGTGAAGATACTATGGCTGTTCGTGTTACGCTCAAAGTTGTAAGCGATAATGTTGCGGAAACAAAGACAGATGTAAAAAGTCTTTCCACAAATCTTACAGAGATAGATAAGCGACTTACGAAGGTAGAAGAAAACCTAAAGACGGCATTTAAGCGGATAGATGAATTGAGGGATAAGTAGCATGACCTCGCTTATCCTTTTATTCGTATGTGCGATTATAATTGCCTTGCTATTTATACACGAAGGAGGAGATGATTTATGACCCCTCAAGAGAGAGTTATTCAAACCGCAAAGAATGAATTAGGTTATCACGAAAGCGGTAAGAATATCACGAAGTATGCTCAAGACTTCGACACAAAGTACCCTAACTTCTACAATACGAAGAAACAGGGTGCAGAATGGTGTGATATTTTCTACGATTGGTGTATGGTTACGACTTTCGGAGAAGATATAGGCAGACAAATGCTCTATCAGCCGTGGAAGTCAGCAGGAGCAGGTTGTAAGTATTCAGCTAACTACTATAAGCAGAATAATGCTTTTTATAAGACACCTGAGTATGGCGACCAAATCTTCTTCTATGTTGGCGGTGAAATAAATCACACGGGAAGAGTAATAGGTGTATCAAATACTCAAGTAATGACAGTTGAAGGTAATTCTGCTAATGCTGTAAGACAAAAAACATATAATCTTAACGATAAGAGCATAGCAGGCTATGGAAGACCTAATTGGTCTTTAGTAGCAACTAATCCACAGCCCACAGGAGGGACAGTTATGATAGAAATGAATGTATTGCAGAAGGGTTCAAAAGGAGAGCAGGTAAAAACATACCAAGTGATGATGAACACCTTGAACATCAAGGGAGCAAACGGCAAGGCTCTTTCTGTTGATAAGGATTACGGCAATAACTGTGTTTATGCTTGTAAGACATTACAGAAGAAGTTGGGACTTGCACAAACGGGTATTTGCGACCAAGCAATATGGAATAAACTGCTAAAAGGATAAGACATTTGACTAATCACCTCCGGATAGATGTAGCGAGATTTGCCCATAATCTCGCTACATTTTTATATAGATGTTATGCAGATATATGATTTTGTGGAAAGTGAACTTAGATGGTTCAGGCAAGAGTGTAATTTCAGTGAGGATGAACTCGCTTATTTTAATTTGAGAGCAAAGCATTTATCTAATCAACAAATCGCTATTAAGATGAATGTATCAGAAGGTAAAGTATCTAAATTAGCATCAGCAGTTAAAAAGAAGATAATGAAGGTTCTGTAAGATAAAATTCGTAGAATTTTTGTAGAGCAATCGTAGAAATACGATTGCTTTTTTATTTGCATAATTAACTCATAAGAAAGGCAGTTAGTATGCAGGACATTAGCGAACAGATAATCGAACTTATGACCAGATTAAGGTGTGATGTATTAACTGCCTTTCTTATTTTGTTAAGTCGTGAGGAGTGATATATGTGGAAATTCTGTAATGTTAATCCTAAATCAAACTTAGTTGGAGATTGTGTTGTACGAGCAGTTTCTTTGGCAACAGAGCAATCTTGGGATGACGCATATATTGCAGTAGTAACCGTTGGTTATGATATGAAAGATATGCCATCTTCTAATGCAGTGTGGAGTGCATATTTAAAGCATAAAGGATTTTATAGATATATTATCCCTAATGAATGTCCAGATTGTTATACGATAGAAGATTTTTGTAATGAACATAAAAAAGGTGTGTTTGTACTTGCAACTGGCACTCATGTCGTAACAGTTATTAACGGCGATTATTATGACACTTGGGATAGTGGCAAAGAAATTCCAATTTATTATTTTAAGAAGGAGCGTTAATTATGGCTTATCCTAACAATTATTTTAATTCTTTTTATCAACCTCAGTATCCAGTTCAAATGCAACAAAATGTTCAGCAGAATAATGGAATAACTTGGGTACAAGGAGAAAATTCTGCAAAATCATATCCCATAGCGGCAGGACAATCTATCTTATTAATGGATAGTGAAAATCCTGTTATGTATATTAAATCTACTGACCAAAGCGGAGTTCCATTACCGCTTCGTATCTTTGATTATACAGAGCGTAAAAACGAGCATATAACGCAGAACAATGCAGTTATGACACAGAATACAGATTATGTTAGCAGAAGCGAATTTGACGCATTTAAAAGCGAAATAACGCAAGCTATTAAGCAACGACAGAATAATACTAATCAGCAAAGAAAGCCGAAGGAGGAATAAGCTATGTCAAGCCCTTTGTACCAACAATTTCAGCCAAATAATAACTTTGTAAATATGCTTACACAGTTCAAACAAAATCCAGTTGCTATGTTGTCGCAAAGATTTAATATTCCTCAAAACATGAATGACCCTAATGAGATACTTCAACACTTATTGAATAGTGGGCAAATATCTCAAGAACAGGTCAACAAAGTTATGCAAATGAAAAATAATCCTCAGATACAAAGATTATTGAAATAAATATATAAAACCTCGTAGTCGGTTATGGGATGAGATGACTACGAGGCGAGAGTTAGAGAAGTACGAAGATGACACATCCGTACTATTTTCATTCTATATCAGATTTCTATTAGTTGCAACGATAGGATAAATAAATTTATGTAAAGGAGAAAGAACTATGACAAACGGTTCAGAAAACATGGTGATGCCTGTTACGCCTATGTATGGTAATAGTGGCTTCGGCAACAGTTGGGGCGGCGATGGCTGGTGGATACTCTTGCTTCTGTTATTTGCAGGCGGAGGCTGGGGCAACGGCTTTGGTGGCGGTTATGGAAATGCTATGCTTGGTTATGACTTTCCTTGGCTTCTTAATGGACAGTCTGCTATCAACAACAATACCAACAACGGATTCCAGAACGCACTTCTTAACGACAATATTACCTCTATTCGTGATGGTGTATCGTCAATCTCAACTCAACTTTGTGGACTTGGTGGGGATATTTCTCAACAGCTCTGCTCAGGTTTCGCAGGAGTTACTGCAAGTGTAACTGGAGCACAAAACGCTCTTGCACAACAGATGTATGCTAATCAGTTAGCAGACCTTGAGCGTAGTTTTAATGCACAGACCGCAAGCACACAAGGTATGCAAGCTATTCAGGCACAACTGGCACAGTGTTGTTGTGATAATCGTGCGGCTACTCAAGATGTTAAGTACACACTCGCTACTGAGGCTTGTGCTACAAGACAGAATAGCACTGCTAATACACAGGCTATCCTAGATAAGTTGTGTCAGCTTGAGCTTGATGGTTATAAGAGAGAAAATGATAACCTTAGAACACAGCTTAATATGGCAAGTCTTTCCGCATCACAGACTGCACAGAACGCATTTATCCAGAAGGGCTTTAGCGATGAGGTTGATGCTTTGTATAACAGACTTTCTAACTGTCCTATCCCTACAACGCCCGTTTATGGCAGAACACCTATCTTCACTTGCAATCAGACAGGTTGCGGATGCGGAATGTAATGTGAGGTGATAAACATGGCAGAATATTTAGCTAACGCAATTCAGGAAGTAGCTATTAATGCTCCTGTAATTTTCACAGCTTCTATACCGTGTACCAAAGGTTGTGTATACCATGAAGATGATACAGGTATTTTTATTCTCCGTGGCATTACTAATAATTGTTTTGCTCGTTATCAAGTTACTTTTAATGGTAATATTGCAATTCCAGATGGGGGAGATTTAACCCCTATCGCTATTGCAATTACTGTTAATGGTGAAACTCGCCCTACAAGTAGAGCTATATATACTCCACAAGTAGTAGATGAATATGGCAATCTTACCAGTACCGCAATTATTACTGTGCCCAGAGGCTGTTGTTTTTCCGTAGCTGTTGATTATGTTGATGCAACTACGGATGACCCAACAGTAACGCCCACACCTTTAATTGAGGTTCAAAATGCTAACCTCGTCATTACACGCATAGCGTGAGAAAGGAGAAAAACATGAGAGTTTTATATGACATTCAGGATATGCTTGAAGATGAACTCAAGAAAATATCCAAAAAGGATGATATAACTACTTCCGACCTCGATAACATCTATAAGATGGTAGATATTGTTAAGGATGTAACGACTGTTGATGCTATGAAGAAGGCAGAACAGGAAGGATATTCAAGAGATTATGCAAGAGATTATTCTCGTGGATATTCAGAGGACTATGCTTATGGCTCTTATGCTCGTAGAGGGCGTGATGGAGACGGAGATGGCAGATACAGTGAGGATAGTTCATATCGCAGAGGTCGTGATGCTATGGGTCGTTATACAAGTCGTGATGATGGATATAGCAGACACAATAAAGAAGATATGATAGAGCAGATGAAGGAAATGATGCACAATGCCAGAACTGATGAGGAAAGAGAGTCATATCGTAGGGCTCTTGAGCAAATGAAACATTAATGTTATAATTAATTAACTGATTAGTTTCAGTTGTTTCCTTTCAAAAGAGAGAGCGGGTAAACAAATGCTTACTCGCTCTTTTATTGTGCTTGACAAGTATGCAAACATTTAGTATAATGTTCTCAAATTGCAGTGCATAAAATAGCATGAAAGCGAGAAAAACAGATGATAAACATTTATATTAAAGACAGTGTGAGCATGAACGGAGATACATCATTATTCGTTAAATTCGATTATGATGAAAAGATACTTAATATAATTAGAGCATTTCCAACAAGAACTTATCAATCAAAAGATAAGTCGTGGGAATTGCCATTTAATCAGTTAGGAAAATTAGTCGATAGATTATCTGATTATGATATTACTATTGAAGGCAAATATATAAAACTTGAAACTGATAAGATAGAGATACCAAGTGATTTTAATTTTAAGACTACTCCTTATCAGCATCAGATAGAGGGACTTGTGTATGGTCTTAATCACGATAAGTGGCTTCTTGGCGATGAACAAGGACTCGGTAAGACAAAGCAAGTTATTGATATTGCAAGAGCAAAAAATGTAAAACATTGTCTTATTGTATGTTGTGTAAATGGATTGAAGTGGAACTGGCAAAATGAGGTTCATACTCATTCAGACGATGAGGCATGGATATTAGGTCAGCGAGTAAACAGTAAGAATAAGATGATAATTGGCAGTAATGAGGAAAGACTTACTGACCTTGATAACATAGATGAACTGCCAAAATTCATTATTACTAATATTGAAACTTTACGATACAAAGTAAAAACGGGTCGTAAAATTATTAAGAAGATAAAAGGCAGAAGTAAAGAAGTTGATGAATATAGATTTCCTATTACAGAGCGTTTAAGGGAGCTTTGTGATAGTGGTGAAATTAGTATGATAGCCGTTGATGAGTTTCATAAGTGCAAAAATCCTGAAGCAGAGCAGGCACAACAGATACTTAATATAACTGCACCGACTCAAATTGCTATGACGGGCACACCGCTTATGAACGCTCCACTTGATTTATTTATGCCTTTAAAGTGGCTTGGATATGAAAAGCACTCATTTTATGCGTTTAAAAATCATCATTGTAATCTTGGAGGCTATTGTGGATATGAAGTAGTAGAATATAAAAATCTTGATGAACTTGATGATACACTATCTACCATGATGCTTCGCAGATTAAAAGATGATGTATTAGATTTGCCTGAAAAAACGCTCGTTAATGAATATGTTGAGATGAGTAAGGAACAATCAAAGATATATGAAGAAGCTCGTGGTGAGATTATTAATAATATCGACAAAATAAAGATGACAAATAATCCTCTATCAGAACTTATTAGATTACGCCAAGCTACTGGTTATACTGCAATCCTTTCAAGTACAGTAGATGAGTCGGCAAAGTTTGACAGAATGGAAGAGCTTGTAGATGATGCGGTGAGCAACGGAAAAAAGGTAGTTATCTTTTCTAATTGGACACAAATTACTAATCCTGCTTATGAAAGATTATCAAAGAAGTATAGAGGAGTAATGATTACTGGCGAAACAAAAGACAGTGATAGACAAGGTTATGTTGATGCGTTTCAAAATGATGATAAGGTAAAATTTATAGTAGGAACAATCGGAGCATTGGGAACCGGATTAACACTTCATGCTGGTTCAGTAGAGATATTTCTTGATGAGCCGTGGAACATGGCTCTCAAAGAACAGGCGATTGATAGATGTCATAGAATTGGTCAGAAGTCTAACATTACAGTTTACACTTTGCTTTGTAAGGGTACAATAGATGAACGCATTAATGCTTTAGTAGAGAAAAAAGGTGCTATGTCAAATATTTTGATTGATGGCGTTGGCGGGGACGCTGATAAAAATGCTCTAATTAATTACTTGCTATCATAATAAATATATATTATAATGTTTTTAATATTTATATGAAAGGAGGTATCATAATGAGCAGAACATTGTTAAAGATTGAAGAGGTTGCAATCATGTGTGGCGTATCATGCCAGACTATCAATAATTGGTATAAGTTCAAGAGAGAAAATCCTGATAATGAAATTGCAAAGTTGTTGCCGAGCTATGAAACAGTTGGCGGGCATAATCAGAGATTTTGGGATAAAGCTGATATTGGCAATATGTTGATGTTCAAGCACTCTATGCCAAGAGGTTGTAAGGGCATAATGGGTAATGTTACGCAGAGATATGTAAGAAAGGAAGCAAAGAATAATGAGTGAACAGGAAAAGCGGTTAGCTGAATTGCAAAATCTTGCCGAGAACTATTTAAAAGTAAAGCCAGAATTAGATGTACTTGATAAGAAATGCAAGTCATTAAACACCTCAATAAAAGCGTTAATGGAAACATTGAATTTTGATGCTTTTGCTGTTGGAGATAAAGAGATTGTGTATTCCGTGCAGAAAAGAGAGTCCCTTGATGAGGAAAAACTTATCAAGCAACTCAAGCATTTTGCACCATTTACAAAGTGTATTAAGACAAAAGAGTATATAGACATGGATATTCTTGAGGGTGAAATTTATCATGGAGAATTGTCTGATGATGCTCTTTGTGCTATGGACTCTTGCAGAAATGTTAAAGAAATTCCTATGCTTAAAATAGTAAAGGGGAAAAAGAAATGACAATCACTATCAGTCCATTCGTACTCGGTATAATTACGACTATTGTATGCGAAATTTTAGCTTTTATTATTTACGCAGTTGTATATAGTCTTAAAACACGCAGAAATGCGTCTAAATGAGCGAGGTGATACTAATATGAGTAATGACACTAATTATGAGAGCAAAGCGAAAACAAGCACAATTAGAGCGACTTCAAGAGTAAGTGCAAAAATCGGAGAAGATTTTTATACGCTTGAATTTTCAGAAGAAAGAACAATTCCAGATATAGATGAAGTTGATTTGGATAGAGAGCGTGAAATTCTTTGGGATGATGTAAATTATTCGGTAGATGTTCAGCTTCAAGATACGATTAAATCAGTGCTTGAAAGTAAGCAAAAAAAGTGATACAATAAATATTGTACTGATACATTATCAGTTTCACTTCTAAAAATTGTCGGTTATTGGTTGTATGGGGCACCTTTAACTGCATACAACTTTATAATCGGCAGTTGACCGCACAAAAGAAACTTGCTGATAGAGTTCCCCATAAGCTCTATCAGCAAGTTTTTTCTTACAGAAAAGAGGAAACAATGGAAAGAGATTTTAAAGGTGTTTGGATACCTAAAGAAATATGGCTTAATAAAGAATTAAGTATGTTAGAAAAGGTATTGTTGATAGAAATCGGCAGTCTTGATACTGAAACTCATTGTACTGCTGGAAATGATTACTTTGCTCAATTTTGTAATTGTGGGATAGCTACAATAACACGGGCAATAACACATTTAAAAGATTTAGGATATATTAAAGAATTTCCATACGATGGTAGAGTTAGAAAATTGGGACTAATCAAAATGATTAGTCAGACTAATCAAAATGATGATGAATTAAATATATCTAATATATCCAATAATATTAATAATACTAATAAACAAAATAAATTAATAGAAGATAATGAAGATGCTAATTATAATATAAAGAAGAAGTCAGAAAAAATTAAGTGGTTCGTGGAGAGCTATAATTCTATTTGTCAGTCTTTACCTAAGTGTGTTCGTTTAACAGATAAGAGGCGTAAAGACATTAAGAAGATAATGGATAAGTATTCAGAAGAAGAAATATTACAAGCCTTTACTAATATAGAGGCATCAGATTTTTGTAAGGGAGAAAATAACAGAGGTTGGAAAGCTAATTTTGATTTTATTTTAAGAGAGGATAAATTCGTTTCAGCTTTAGAGGGTAGATATAATAACAGTGGTTCTCGTAGAGGTTGTAATGTAGAAACTATATCTCGTGGTACTCATAAGGGTATTTCAGAAGAAGAAAAAGAAGAATTAAGGAGGTTAGTTGAGAGTGGAGAACTCGAAGAATACTGATTGTTGGTATATTGAGGTCTGTGATGATGATTGTTCTAATTGTATAATCTATCCTCAAATGAAGTGGCAATTTGATAATAGTGGATTGCCTAAGTCGAAATATAAGCCTATAAAGCTAACACCTCAACCTGTTGATAAGAGTGCTTTTAAGCAATTAGCAGATATACGCAAGAACATTGACCAATTCGTTAAAGACGGCAAGAATTTGTATATATGCAGTACAACTCCAGGAAATGGTAAGACGAGTTGGGCTATCAAGATGTTGCAGACATATTTTCATTATGTTGCGGAAGGTAATCTGTTTAATGTGAAGGGAATGTTTGTATCTGTGCCAAATCTTTTAATAAAGATGAAAGATTTTGATAATCCCAATTTAGCAGAATTTAAAGAGAATTTGCAGTCCACAGATTTGCTTATACTTGACGATATAGCAGTTACTGGCTTATCACAGTTTGATTATTTACAGTTGTTTACTTTAGTTGATAATCGTATGCTTGCCGAGAAATCTATAATATTTACTTCCAATAATGTTACTCTTGATGATTTAGAGAAATCAGTTGGTGCAAGATTAGCAAGTCGTGTTTGGCGAAATAGTACAATAATTGAATTGCGAGGAGATGATAGGCGTGGTTGAGTTACAGATTATATCATGGGTAATTAATAAAGGTGATTTTAGTATCATCGAAGATAATCTGTTGACCGTTGATTATTTTAAAGGTTATGAAGAAGAATATAATTTCATAACAGACCATTATAAAACATACGGGAATGTTCCTGATAAAGAGTCATTCCTATTTAATTTTAGGGACTTTGAATTAGTAGATGTTCAAGAGAGTCCTAAGTATCTTATAGACACCATTCGAGAGCAGTATCTATTTAATAAAGCTGTTCCTGTTGTGCAAAATATTGCAAAGATGATGCAGACAGATGCAAATGCGGCCGCAGAGTATATGATGCAGGCTGTTAAAGAACTTACTCCAAATTATAAACTTGGTGGAGTAGATATTATATCTCAAGCAGAACAGAGATTGGAAAGTTATAAAGAGCGTATTAATAATCCTAATGAGTTCTATTTTACAAGCGGATTTCCTGAGCTTGATGAGATAATTCACGGCTTTCAAAGAGGAGAAGAATTTGTTGTTATCTTTGCTCGAACTAATCAAGGTAAGACTTGGATATTAGAGAAGATAATTGCACATATTTGGCGACAGGGTGCTAATGTTGGTTACATATCACCTGAAATGGGTCCGAATAGTATAGGATATAGATTTGATACTTTGTTTAAAGGATTTTCTAATCGAGC
Organism: Candidatus Fimenecus sp.; assembly: GCA_045602655.1. GTDB lineage: Bacteria > Bacillota > Clostridia > Oscillospirales > Acutalibacteraceae > Fimenecus. The sequence goes on from JAZSBY010000108.1 coordinate 11,405, forward strand.
ATTAGCTTGGGGACAAGAAACAGATTTAGATTTGGAAGAGTATGAAAAGTATATTAAAGAGTTGAAGGAGAATAAGCATCTATTCATGGTTTCAACTCCTCTTGATTTTGATAATCGTATTACGATTAGTAAGCTCCGTAACTTTGTTAGGCAGAATAAGTTAGAGGCTTTAGCAATAGACGGTATCACTTATCTTGCTGATGAACGAGGCAAGCGTAATGATAATAAGACCACATCATTAACGAATATAAGTGAGGATTTAGTATCATTGTCAGTAGAGTTGGGCATACCAATCTTCGTTGTAGTACAAGCAAATAGAACAGGTGTTATAGATAGTGATAAAGACGGAACACCTGAACTTGATAGTATTAGAGATAGCGATGGTATATCTCATAATGCTACAAAGATAATCTCATTAAGACTTAAGGATGAGTATCTTGAGATGGGAGTTAAGAAACAGAGAAACGGAGAAGTTGGTGCGAAATTAAAATATTTATGGAACATTAATACTGGTAAGTTTACTTATACGCAGAGTGAAGAAATTGAACCGGCAGATGAGAAAGTCATTCGCAGAGAGCGTAAGAAAAAGAGTGGAAAGGATATATTCTAATGCAGATAGATAATCTTATAATACATACTCCGCTTATTACGATATTATCTACGCTGAAAAGTGAACTTGCTTTAGGCGGCATAAATAGATTTGAGAAAATGTTTGATAGTGGTGATGATGTTATGGTGTGTTGCCCATATCATAAAGACGGACAAGAACGCAGACCGAGTGCAGGAATAAGAAAGTCAGATGGTATGTTTCATTGTCTTGCTTGTGGAGAAACTCATTCGTTACCAGAAGTCATTAGCTATTGTTTTGGCTCTACTGACCCGTTAAGTAGAGTAGGTTATAAATGGTTAGTAAATAGATTTGTTTCTGTGGAGGTGCAAGAGCGAGATGCAATTAAGCTTGACTTTGGACGCAATAGCTGTGTTGATTTTCATAGTGCTATTCGTGATAATAATAGCAACGATATTAGTGACAAGCGGGATAGCAACATTATTAATGCAGATAATGTCACATATATTACCGAAGAAGAATTAGACAAATATCGTTATACACACCCTTATATGTATGAGAGAGGACTTACCGATGATATTATTGATTTATTTGATATTGGCTATGATGTTGATACTGGTAGTATTACATTTCCCATTAAAGATAGCACAGGTAATTGTCTTTTTATTGCTCGTCGTTCCGTGCGTAATAAACGCTTTGATTTGCCTAAGGGTATAGATAAGCCCCTATATGGCTTATATGAGACATTTACGCACACATCAGGTGAGAAGTTAGGCAGTTTCCCTATCGTGTACGCTTCCGAGATATATGTTTGTGAGGGATTATTTGATTGTTTGAGATTGTGGTGTAATGGTAAAGTAGCCGTAGCTGGGTTTGGTTGCTTATTCAGCGATTATCAAATTAAGCAATTAAAAGAACTTCCCACCCGTCATTTGATACTTGCATTAGATAATGATGCGTCTGGAATAGAAGGCGCAGATAGAATAAGGAAGTCAGTTAAAAATAAGCTCATAACATCAGTAATAATTCCTAATAATAAAAAAGATATTGGAGAATTAACTGATGATGAAATACAAAATCTACAAGAGGTATTTTAATGAAATATTATATCATGTGTGGCGGAGTTTATCATTATTGGAAATATCCCAAACAGTTGTCCATGATTAATGGTGAAACTCTTATTGAGCGAACTGTTAGGCTGTTAAAAGAAAATGGGATAGCTGACGACGATATTATGATTTCCGTAAGCAAGCAGTTGAAACATATATTAGATGAACACCCGCATTTTAAGGATTTCAATATTTTCTATTTCAGTAAGGCTAACACTTACGATGTAACAGAACCTAATGTATTCACAGGTCTATGGACAGATTGTTTCTCAAAGAGATTAGAGCCTATAACATATCTGTTTGGTGATGTCGTATATTCTCCTGAAGCTATTAAGACGATTATAAACACCAAAACAGATGATATTGAATTTTTTGCGTCAGCTCCTCCATTTGCATCTAATTATTGCAAAAAATGGGCTGAGCCTTTTGCATTTAAAGTAGTAGATTTTTGGCATTTAAGAGATGCAAGAATACAGACAGAGCTTTTGCATTATCACGGTGCATTTAAGCGTCAGCCTATTGCATGGGAATTTTGGCAAGTCGTTAAAGGCACAAAGATAAATGAAATAGATTATACCAATTACACAGTTATTAATGATTACACTTGCGATATAGATGAGCCAGCAGACATATATAAATTTGAAGGAGGTTCAGAATGGCTTACTACATGATACATTGTTGTAATAACAGATTTTGGTATGTTAGAGATTTCTTATTGCCCTCTATGGTTAAACAAGGAATTAATCCTAATAATATTTTTGTCTATCGAGATAAGAATAATATAGGAAATCTTCGAGCATGGATAGATAGTTGCAACAGATTAGTTGAAAAGAGTAAGTCATTAAGTATTGATGGAGTATGGCATTTACAAGATGATGTTGTTATCAGTAAGGACTTTAAAAAGCAAACAGAGCTTTATGATAATGGCATAGTATGTGGTTTCACTTGTAGCTATGACGAAGAACCTCAACCCGGTTATTTCAAAGTATATGAGCAGAAGTTTTGGTATAGCTTTCCTTGCATAAGAATACCCACAAATATTCTTTCAGCGTTTGCAGATTGGGCAAATCATAATCTGTGGCAGAGCAAACATTTCAGCGGAGCAGTCAAGCGTAACAAGTATGACGATATGATTTTTAAAGAATGGTTATACGAGAACTTCGCTTGTGAAGGAGAATATAATCTCGCTCCTAACATTGTTAATCATATCGATAAGTGGTTAGGCGGTTCTGTATGTAACTCGCAAAGAGATAAAGACCAAGATACTATGTCTGCATTTTGGGACGATGATGATACGCTAACAGAGCTTAAAAAAGCACTTGACGAGCGTAAGAACATTTAGTATAATGATTAAGTAGTGATACTACAAAAATATATAGCAGATAGCAGAAAGGAACAGTTTATGGCACGTTTGACAGGTAAGAACATTGAACAGTATCGAGCTTCAAACACATCAAACAGTCCTAAGGTCGGATACTTCTCTTTGAAGAACGATAAGGACACGGCACGCATCAGACTTCTTTATAATGGAGCTGAGGACATTGAAGGTTTCACAGTACACAGAGTTAAAGTAGGAGACTATGAAAGACCAGTAAATTGTCTCGCAGAAGATAATGGACCTTTGGATGCTTGTCCGTTTTGTGTAGCGAACATCAAGAAGCAGGCAAGAGTGTTTATTCCCGTGTATGATGAAGAGGATAACGCAGTTAAGTTTTGGGAGAGACCTAATAATTTTTATGGCAAGCTTACAGGTCTTTGTTCAAGATACCCTAACATTGTTTCACAGTTGTTTGAAGTAGAGCGTAGAGGAGAAGCAGGCTATCAAAAGACAGACTATGACTTTTATCCGATTGGCTCTAAGGACGATAAAACTATTGAAGATTTGTTAGATGATTGCGGTCTTGATGAGATGCCAAAGGCACTTGGCTCTAAGGTGCTTGATAAGTCGGCAGGTGATATGGACTATTATCTTGAGCATGGAGAATTTCCGCAGTATCAGCGGGAAGATAGTACGCCAGTTAGAGGTCGTAGTTCTTCATCTAATGATGAAACTCCAAGACGCAGAAACAGAGATGTATCAGCAGGTCGTGGAGATAGGTTCTAATGTCACAGTTATCTTTGTTTGATGACATCAGCAGACCTGGTAAAGAGGTCGCTGTCGCAATAGCAAAGAAGTCTAAGGCAAAGCAAAAGACTGCACCCGCTATCGTAAAAGGTAGCGGGTTATTAGACAAAATTAATTTTATCCGCAAGTTTGTTGAAGAACATCTTGGAAAGTATAAAGATGATTATATCTGCATACAGGATATAGATATACTCCGCAAATATGTTGATACTTGTTTAGCAGATGGAAGAATTGCTCTTGATACTGAAACTACTGGCTTGAATGTTTTTAGAGATAAGATAGTCGGGATAAGTTTGGACTCAAAGAGCAATAAGTCAGCGTATATTCCAATTAATCATGTATCGTATAACTCTATTGAGAACACATTTTCGAGGATAGAAAGTCAGCTTACTATTGAAGAAATATTGCCAGAGTTAAAGCGACTTGCAAAAATTAAAGAATGTGATATGTTTAATGCTCCATTCGATAGACGAGTAATCATACATAACTTTGGAATTGACTTTCCATGTACTTGGGACAGTTCTATTGGTGCAAGAATTATGGATGAGAATTTGCCACAAGGAGATTATAAACTTAAACCACTTCATGCAAAGTATGTTCTTGACGGCAAAGAAGATGAGTTCTCATTTGGAGAGATATTTAATGATGTAGGATTTGATAAAGTTCCTATTGATATTGCTACAATATACGCCGCACATGATGCTGATATAACAACAGAATATGGCGATTTTCAGCGTAAGTATATCTATTATGAGCCTGATTGTACTTTTGAAGATAGAAACGGTATGAATGGTGCATCATGGTGTTTCTTTAATATAGAAATGCCATGTATAGATGCTACTGTTGAAATGGAAGAGAACGGTATAACTCTTGATTTGGACTATCAGAAGAAATTGTCAGAGAAGTATAACGCTATGAAGGCAGATGTACTTAACAGATTTTATGCTGAATTAGCTCCGTATGAAGATAAGATAGCAGAGCTTCGACATAGCGGAGTTAAGATAGATAATCCTATAAATATCAATAGTACAAAACAGTTGGCAGTTTTAATCTATGATGTAATGAAACTTCCAATAGTAGATAAGAAGAAGCCGAGAGGCACTGGCGAAGAAATTATTGCGAAGTTTGATAATCCGATAACTAATTTACTTCTTGAATACAGAGGTATAGAGAAACTTATTGGCACATACATAGATAAGATGCCTGATTGTATTGAAGCTGATGGCAAAGTTCATTGTAGTTTTAATCAGTACGGAGCGAGAACAGGAAGATATAGTTCAAGTAATCCTAATATGCAGAATATACCTTCGCATAATAAGGATATTCGTAAGATGTTTACTGCAAGTGAAGGTTGCCTGTTGATGTCAAGCGATTATAGCCAGCAAGAGCCATCATGTCTTGCATCGTTCTGCAAAGAGATGGGCTATGACGCGTTGTTTAATGCACGATTTAGGGGAGATGATTTGTATAGTACAGTTGCAAGTGCTATCTTTAATCTCCCGTATGAAGTGTGCTGTGAATTTGATAAAGACGGGCATAAGAATCCACCTGAGTATAAAGAGCGTAGGTCTAATGCAAAACCTGTTCTTCTCGGTATCTTGTATGATAGAGGAGATGAAAGTGTAGCTGAAGATATGCACATTACATTAGCAGGGGCGCAACAACTCAAGCGAAATCTTTACCGTGATTATCCTGAGATACTTGCGTTTGAAAAAGAGAGCGTTCAGATGGCAATAGATAAAGGGTATGTAACTACTATATGCGGCCGTAAGAGAAGATTGCCTGAGATGATGCTTGACGAGTATGAGTTTAGATGGATAGACCCGTCAACGCATACTGATATTTTAGGCTTTGACGATGATGCTGTTGCAGAAGTGCCAGATGAGCTTTGTGATAAGTATTGGTACAGATTGCAGAAAGCATCCCCAAAAGATAAGCGTAAGATATTTGAAGATGCTAATAAGCGTTACGGTATCTGGATAGTAGATAATGGCATGAAGATAACAGAGACCACAAGACAGTGTGTAAATTCTCGTATTCAAGGTAGTGCGGCAGACTTAACAAAGCTTGCCATGATAGAGCTGTTAAAGAATGAGAAATTAACACAGTTAGGGTTTAAGTTACTTCTTGCTATTCACGATGAGATTATCGGAGAATGTCCAGAAGAGAATGTAGAAGAATGTTCTAAACTATTGGCAGAAACAATGTCGTATGCCGCAGAAAAGATATTGAAGATGCCGTTTAGTTGCGATGTTGAGATTACAAAAGCATGGTATGGAGAAAGTAAGTGATGATATATTTAGTTATTGGTCCAAGTTGTTCCGGAAAAACACAATTTGTATCTAATTCTTTTTTGGATAATTCTGATTTAATAAGTTATAAAGATATACTTAAACTTACTAAATCAAAAAATAATATACTTATTGGAGATTATACTAAATCAGATAAAGTTAGGGGTACAGATAGAATAAGTAGAAGTCAATTAAAATTAATTGCTCCTCAAATTATAAAGTTACATAATAACCAAGATGATTTGAATATAGTTGCAGAAGGAATAAATGTGTGTTACCCTTTTGTTATGGATGCGCTTCTTCCATATAAAGAGAATGTTAAATTAGTTTATATTTATTGTACTAAAGCAATTAGTTTAGATAGGAATATTGCAATTAATAAAAATGCAAATTTGACATGGTTTAAAAGCGTGTGGACTAAATCACATAACACTTTTCTATCTTATTGTGATAAATATGATAGTTATATTTTAAATACTAATTATGGAATAGATTTTAATACGATTAGTTTGTCTAATTCTAATCTAATCAAAGGAAATCCTAATGAGTTTGGAATTTTATTTTAATTGTATGAGGTACTTATATGCAAATAGAATTTTTCACTGATGATAGTAACGAAGTAAACGATACTTATTCAAAAAAGATTATGGCTCCACAATATGTTCCTAATTCAGTGTGTCCAAGTATTTCTATGTTGTGTGATACTGAAAAATATAGCCAACTTATTCGAGATATAAAAATGTCTAATGTTACCGAAGAAGAAAAGGCATTTTTGATGAAAGCGGCTTCTCGACACATAGTATTTAATTATGCAAAGATTGCCGATTATTATGCTCACGCTACTCCAGAAATGCAAAAACTTATGGAACAATCTGCGTTAGTTATTATTGATATTGATGATGCTATTGCAAATGGATATGTAGAATTAAGCTCTACTATTAAGCAGATATTAAATGCGGAAGACTTGGGAGAAGACTAAATGGTACGAGATGATTTTGCAGTCATAATTATTAGTCATGGACGACCTAATAATATGAAAGTATTACGAACACTTAAAAATGTAGGTTATACTGGAAAGTGGTATGTCGTTATAGATAACGAAGATGATACTGCTCAGGAATATTATGATTTGTACGGAGATAAAGTCATAATGTTTGATAAAAGTAGTCTTGATGGAACTTTTGATATTATGGATAATTTTGATGGTCGGTCTGTGCC